>JBBRVB010000129.1:0-9546 GCA_038247275.1 Chroococcales cyanobacterium | reverse complement strand
GAAGACATTCTGATTCAGATTACCGCCATTAATCGTGGCGCGGAACAGAGTACGCTCCATTTATTACCAACACTCTGGTTTCGGAATACTTGGTCGTGGGAGCTTAACAGTCCCAAACCGCAGTTACATCAAGGAGACAGTAATAAATCGAGTAGTGTCATCGTAGCTGCTCATCCCAGTTTGGGCGATCGCTATCTGTATTGCCAATCCACATCACTATTATTTACCGAAAATGAGACTAATTACGATCGATTATTCGGTACTCAAAACTCGTCGCCCTATGTCAAAGATGGCATTCACGACTACATCGTACATGGTCGGACAGAAGCCGTAAATCCCCAACAGATCGGCACCAAAGTCGCCGCCGATTACGAACTGACGCTGGATGCCTACCAAGCGCAAACCATCCAGTTAAGATTGACCGATCGTAGCGATTTAGCCGCACCCTTCGCCGAATTTGCAGATGTGTTGGCACTTCGTCAGCAAGAAGCGGATGAATTTTATCAGCGCATCACTCCCAATCGGCTCTCAGGCGATGCGCGGAATATTCAACGACAGGCATTTGCCGGACTGCTGTGGACGAAACAGTACTACCATTACGTGGTAGAAGACTGGCTCCAGGGCGATCCGACACAACCGCCACCACAGCGTCGCAATCCTCGCAATTTGGCTTGGAGTCATTTGTTTAACGATGACATCATTTCGATGCCCGATAAGTGGGAGTTTCCGTGGTTCGCAGCTTGGGATCTGGCTTTTCACTGCATTCCCCTGGCGACGATCGATCCAGACTTTGCCAAACGACAATTGGAGCGACTGACACGGGAATGGTACATGCACCCGAATGGGCAGATTCCCGCCTATGAATGGCATTTTAGCGATGTCAATCCGCCCGTTCATGCTTGGGCGACTTGGCGAGTCTACCAGATCGAGCAGGAACTTTATGGTCGCAGCGATTCACAATTTTTAGAGCGCGTGTTTCAGAAGTTATTGCTCAACTTTACCTGGTGGGTGAACCAAAAAGACCACAATGGCAACAACATTTTTCAAGGTGGGTTCTTAGGATTAGATAATATTGGCATCTTCGATCGCAGTGCCGAACTGCCCACAGGCGGATATCTCGAACAATCCGATGCCACCAGTTGGATGGGGATGTATTGTCTGAATATGTTAGAGATCGCCCTGGAGCTAGCAAAAACCAATCCCACCTATGAAGATCTTGCCAGCAAGTTTTTCGAGCATTTTCTGTATATTGCCGATGCCATGAATCATGTCGGCGAGCAGAATGTGCCGTTGTGGGATGAAGAAGATCGGTTTTTCTACGACGTGTTGCACTTACCTGACGATCGACATCACTATCTAAAAGTCCGATCGATGGTCGGATTAGTCCCGTTGTTTGCCACCGGAATTTTAGCATCGTCTACCTTAGACCGATTACCTGACTTCAAGCGTCGCTTTGAGTGGTTTATCGACAATCGCCCCAACTTACAACGCAATCTGGCAGCTCTGTCAACGTCAGGAGCGCAAGCAAGGCGATTGCTGGCGATCGTCAGTCCAACCGATCGACTCAAATATGTCATCCACCGATTGCTGGATGAAGCCGAGTTTCTCAGCCCTTACGGAGTGCGATCGCTCTCAAAAATTCATGCCAAACAGCCCTATACATTTGCTGAAGCGGGACACCTACATACTATTGCCTATGAACCTGCCGAATCAACCACAGGTATGTTTGGGGGTAACTCCAACTGGCGGGGACCAATTTGGTTGCCGATGAATTTTCTGATAATTGAATCGCTCCAGAAGTTTCACAGTTATCTCGGCGATGAATTCACCGTAGAATGTCCGACCGGATCGGGACAGTGGCTGACATTAGCAGAGGTAGCAACCGAGCTATCGCACCGAGCTATCGGTATTTTCGAGCAACCCGCAGCCGGAAATCGCCCAGTACATGGGGGCAATCGCCGATTTCATACCAACCCTCACTGGCAAAATTTATTGCTATTTTACGAATATTTTAATGGCGATAACGGTGCTGGTTTGGGCGCAAATCATCAAACGGGTTGGACGGGGTTAGTTGCAACTTTGATTCGCGATTGTAGCGATCGATCGCCACCCTCGAATCCCTAATATCCTCAACCGATTACCTCAACTGTCGATCGATCGAGATCGATTGAGAGTCAGGGTAGCGATCGATTCTAGCAAGTCCACCCTTAGACAGCGACAAACCCGTTTCGCAACAATTTGAGACGGATTATCACGGCTATGATGGATACCCAATGTATTGGGGTGGCTTATCGATGTGGGGAGCTTATCCCTACATTCAGCGCGATTCTAGCTTGTACTATATTTATTAGCCTCCACCCCCTCACTCATCGGAGAAATTAGACCGCTTAACCGCAGTTTTTCACTTGTGCTAAATCTAAAACCATTTCATCGATCGCGTTAGTCATCACCTTCCCCGATAATCCCGACTGGTTGACCATGATGCTAAATACCATTTTGCCATAATCGGCATTGTCTAGGTAGCCAGAGAGTGTTCTTACCCCCTTCAGGGTTCCGGTTTTGGCATGGACTCGACCTTGGAGCAAGGGATCTGTGAGGCGATTGGTTAATGTGCCATTTAGCCCCGCGATCGAGAGCGAATCGTAGAAAATTTTATTTTCAGGGGTGCTTGACATTCCCCTCAGCAAATTAACAAAGGTGATCGGTTCTGCCCGATTGCTGCGGGATAAACCCGAACCATCTACCTGTTTATAGCTGTCTGGATTGACTCCCAAGGGAGCAATCGCCGTTTTGACGGATTGGACTCCACCCATCTGGCTCAGGAGTCGATTCGCTTTTCGGTTATTACTATAGCGGTTGACCGAACTAATCGCTCTGAGCCATTCGTCCAGATCGATCGGTTGTAGTTTGGGAACATTTTGCACCGCTGCGGCGGTAGTCAGGAGTTTGATATTGGATGCGGGGATGAGGGATTGTTCCGCATTATGCTGATACAGTGTTTGTCCAGTAGCGAGGGATTGCACCAGTACGCCCCACTTCCCTTTCGCAAAGGTGGGCGCGTTGACGATCGGATCTAGGACTGAACTGAGATTACTAGGACAAATATCAGAACTGCTAGCGATTCTCTTCCCGATCGGCTCCGCCAACGAAGTTTGCCTTCCCTGTTGTGGCGGTGGATTTAGGGCTGATGCCGCTCGATCGAGCGTAAACGAACTAGCCACGATCGTCATAGCTACAAGGACTGAGATCGATCGGTAAAAATAATATTTAATCTTTTGATTGAGGCGCATTAAGGAGTCTTAGCGTTACTATTAGAGCAATTTTGAAGAATAGCTTCCTTATTTAAAGAAATATGAACCTATCTTACAAGGTATTGAAACATCAGCCAAGACTATATCATAAAAATGATAATCATTCTCAAATCTAGATTATTCCTCGATAAGAAGGAATGTTTTTAGATGACTTGTCTTGTTGTGATAACGATTGCGTCCGTTCAAACAGGCGGTGGTGGCTGGAGATGGCTGTATTGCAGTAATATCGATCGTTCTACAATCCCACCTTCTGATGGTCGATCGCGCAATTTATACACAAATCCTAATTGTGTGCCAATTTCTGTAATATGATGCGATCGCGTCTCATTGGACTGGGATGCTCACATCTCGCCAGATCGATCGCTGGCAACTATTTAGGTAATAATAATTGGTTTGTCAACTCGATGGTAGGTAAGGCGGATAAACATTTGCAAGTCAGTTTGAGGTGTAGATCTCCGCTCATCTGGGGGGCGATCGCTGGTAAATATTTCGGGGATAATAGTAGAATCGATCTCGATCTCATGCCAGTTAATAGCTAAGGTGGAACACTTACACCATCAAACGACCGACTGATACGATGACGATCGATCGCTAGTACGAACAACTCCAGTAATTACACCGATCTCCAGTGTTCAGGTTGTAGTTATTGTAGAAGTAGTACTGGTTGTAAACAGTAAACTTTTTTATTTGAAGATGTTATGTCTGGTGCTGCGATCGCCATTGCTGTGGGAATCTGCTTATTATTGTTTCTGTGGACTCAAAACCAGAAACGATCTACTGGCGGACGACTTAATTCTACCAATAATCGAAAACTGCGACCCCAACACCCCCAGCTCGAACGAAAACTATTGAAACTATTGGGTGGAAATCAAAGTACGGCAAATCGGCTGATTCAACAATCTCAACTCAGACACCCAGACAAATCAGCAGATTGGCATTGGGAAAAAGCGATCTACGATCTCGAACGCGATCGATGGCGATAGTCAGGGGTAAATGGGGAATAGTAAATAGTAAGTAATTTTCCCATTTACAAATCACCTACTATCGATTACAAAACATGGAGTTAATACCTGGAATCATTGCTTATTTTATTGGTGGATATATTTGCTGTGTGAGTAGAGTATTTGTTTGGGTAATTGCCTCTCACTGGGCGAAAATTTGGGTTGCCGATGCAAGTCAAGCAGATAGTCAAATTTTATCGCTGACAGTTGTGATTACCATGCTAATCGTGTTTGGTATTTCGGTATTTGTGTGGTCGATCGCCAACCACATTAATTATAAGTTTACCGAAAAGGGCTTTCTTGCCAATGGTGCTGCGGGAGTAGCAATTGCACTGGCGATCGGACAAAACGATCTGTTAACTGAAATGGCCGAACAAATCACTTCTTATCCGAGTTAAATTAATCGATCGTCGTTGGTGTAGCCTCTGTACACAGGCTTGACGTTACGGCACGAGCATCGAGCTGTAGCCATCATGGGCAATATTTGACGCGCTACACAAGTTATTTCTGTTCTAAGTGGCGACGTAATTGACTACTCAGGATATCGATACAAGTTACTACTATGAGTAAAACTAACATCATCGTAGTAGCTTTATTGTATTCAAATCCGCGAATATAATTGACTAACTCAAAGCCAATTCCACCAGCTCCAACCACTCCCAAGACAGATGCAGCGCGAATATTGTATTCAAACATATAGAGGGTATAACCCCACAATAGCGGCAGTACTTGGGGGATAACTCCATATTGGGCAATTTGGAACCAGGAGGCACCGCTGACTTGGAGAGCTTCAAGGGAATAGCGATCTACAGACTCGATCGCGGTCTGGTAAAATTTACCTAGATAACCGATCGTATAGATACCCAGAGCCAGTGTCCCCGCAGGTGCGCCCAAACCTGTCGCGGCAACAAATACCAAGCCCAGGATAATCGAGGGAATCGATCGCACGGCATTTTGAACGAAATTAGCACACCATCTTACCCACCAAGGGACGAGATTATTCGCTGACAAGACCGCGATCGGCAAAGAAAAAATTGCCCCAATTGTAGTTCCCCAGAGAGACATCTGGATCGTCTCTAATAATCTCGCCCAAGCGACATCTAAAATCGATAGATCTGGTGGAAATAACCGAGAGATAAAATCAGCGATGTAACCACCGCTATCTTTTAAAGATTGAAGATCGATCTGTAAGCCATTCCACGCCCAACTATAAACAATAATGACTGCGAGGAAAATTAATACTTTGAAGATCGATTGAGATATGGCTGTGCCCCAGGACTTAACTTTCAATTAATTGCTCGAATTTCGTGCTCAGATCTTGACTGCTACCATGATAAACTACCCGCCCGCGATCGACAACAATTGCAGTTTCGGCATACGTACTCGCTAGGGCTAAATCGTGTAAAACAGTGACGATCGTCATTCCTTCTTGATGTAGATGGGATAGAGTTTTCATCACTTGTTGAATGGCAATAATATCTAAGCCAGTTACTGGCTCGTCAGCGAGTAAAATCTGTGGAGATCGCATCAAGGCTCTAGCAATAGCGACTCGTTGCTGTTGTCCCCCACTCAGTTGCCGAGTAGGTTGACTGGCAAATTCTGCCATCCCCAATCGATCGAGTAACTCTAATGCGTTACGCTGTTCGCTCAGTGGAAATCCTCTCAAAGTTTGCCATCCTGAAAATGCGCCTAATTTGCCGCAAAGGACGTTATCGATCGCACAGAGCTGAGGAATTAAGCCGCCACCTTGGAATAGCATCGCCAGGGGCTGACGCGCTTGGGTGAGAGTCTGGGAAGCGATGGGAATATCATCGATCAGAATATTTCCCGATTTGAGTGGTAACAATCCCGCAATCGCTCTGAGCAAGCTAGACTTACCCGCACCATTTAAGCCTAAAATGGCAACAAATTCACCACGTTTAATTTCACAATCGATGCCGTCTAAAATCGCTCGATTACCAATTTTTGCGCGACTCACTACCTCTTGGCAGACAATAGCTGGAGTCAGATATTTCGATCCTGCTCGATCTAAATCGATCGATATTTCACTACTGATTTGATTCACTATAATTTTACCGAACTCAACTTTATCAATCTCTTTCACCTAAATAATCACTGTCAACAGTCAACACTTGAAATCGCGCTATGAGAGAAGACGTATCGCTAGACGGTACTCTGAGCGTAATTTCAGCTAAGACAGCCAATCCAGACCAGACAGACGCTAACTACGGCTTCGATCTGTACAAGCTGCCAACTCTCAACGCTCAACTGTTTAAGGTTTTATCCCTGCTTGCTGGAGTGCAACTCGTGTCGGTTTTAAGTGTGCCACGCCATCGACTTTCACTAATTTTGTAGAGTTATAGAGAGATACTAATAGTTGATTATTAGCAGGCTGATTTAACTTCATCATGGCGGTAATCAACTTATTACGATTGCTAGCGGAGATATCATCATCGATGACAATTCCATGTGCGGGTACACCAGCAATACCGTATAACACTCGCAAATTTTTAGCTTCGGCAGCAGTTATATAAGGAGCACCTAAAGTATACTCTGAAACTGCTGCAACATCAGCTTGACCTCTCAATACTGCTTGAAGGGCTTTATCATAGCTGCCACCGTAGGTTACTTGCCCAAAGAAACCATTTAATCTATCGCGATCGGGTACTAATTTTTGTTGGACTAATTCAGCCACTGGGAAAATAAAACCCGATCCAGATGTCGGCGACGTAAATGATATTTTCTTGCCTTTAAGTTGGCTGAGTGTGGATACTCCTGTCCCAGATTTGAGGGGGCTATTTTTAGGGACTACAAAGATCGATCTGTAGGTGTGCCCGCCGGAATAATTAGAACGTACTTCTGCTAGGTACAAACTTGCATTTGCTAATTCTTGCGCTTTGAGCGCAGAACGACTGCTCAAGAATGCCACGTCAGCTCGATTGGCTCGTAATGCTTCAACTGCTGCGGTTTCATCACCGAATACGGCTTCTACAGGTTGTTGCAATTCTTTACTAAGAAAGTCTGTAACAGCTTTAGCCTTAGTTTGTAGATCTTTAACATCAGACCGAGTGGGAAAGACAATTTTGAGCGGCTGGGATTGCGCGAATGCTACCGGCAAGCCTAGAGTACTGGAGACAGATCTGGCGATGGGTCGAATATTTACCGCTGCCAAACCAGCCAAAATCATTGATGAGACCCCGATACCAAATTTGATTTGCTTGTTCATCGCTTGTAAATGACCACAGTTTATTTATTAGTTATTGACACTATATATCATTAGTCATCTAAAAGTAAACAAAATCTGGATAATTTATTATTTGGCGTAGTCGCTCGGTTGGAGGATCGGTAGATGCGCTGAGGTTGCGTTAGGATAAGGCTTGCATCTCATTTAATCCAACTATGGCAAGAGTGCCGATTCTCAGCTACGATCGCGGAACCTTGATCTTACATCCACCACCGCGAGGTAGAGGCTGGATGGAGTACGCTACTTGGGACGATCGGATCGAGAAGTTTCGGATTCCGGGTAATAATTATCGCGAAGTTATCGAAGCACTTCAGCAAGACAATACCGATTTTGTCGATAAAGCCAAAGCCTTTGCCGAACTTGAGCTAGATTCCCAGCTCAGTCTCGAACCATATCCCCATCAAGCCGCCGCTCTGCTAGCCTGGAAACAGGCAGGTAGGCAAGGTGTGATCGTCTTGCCGACTGGAGCGGGTAAAACGCTAGTAGCGCAGCTTGCGATGGCTGCTACCCCCCGGAGCACGTTAATTTTGGTGCCGACGATCGATCTGATGCACCAGTGGTACGCGCAGTTATTGGTGACGTTTCCAGGTACGGAGATTGGTTTGCTCGGTGGCGGTTCGCGCGATCGATCGCCGATTTTAATTTCGACTTATGATAGTGCGGCAATTCAGATCGAATCTTTAGGCGATTTATATGGGTTGTTGATCTGTGATGAATGCCATCATTTACCAACTGATTTTTATCGAGTGGTGGCGGAATACTCGATCGCACCTTATCGACTGGGATTGAGTGCTACTCCCGAACGTAGTGATGGCAGACATCAGGATTTAGATCTATTAATCGGCAAAGAAGTCTATCGCCAAACCCCCGCAGACTTAGCAGGTTCGGCTTTAGCACCTTATCGAGTCGAACAGATCAAAGTTAAACTAAGTCCCGAAGAACTCAGTCGCTATCACGAATTAATTGCCGAACGCGATCGATTCTTACGCTCTCAAAAAATCTCGTTTGGGAGTATCGATGGTTGGCAAAAGTTTATTAGAGCCAGTTGTCGATCGACAGAAGGTAGACGGGCAATGTTGGCACATCGGGAAGCTAAAGAAATTACGTTATCAACTAATGGTAAGCTCCGGATCTTAGCCGAGATTTTGGAGCGGCACTATCCTGAAGCAACACTCATTTTTACTAGCGATAATGCCACTGTATATCGGATCGCTCAATCCTTATTAATTCCGGCAATTACTCACCATACTCCAGTCAAAGAACGTCACCAAATTTTAACCTACTTCCGCGAGGGTACTTATAATGTCTTAGTTGCATCGCAAGTATTAAATGAAGGTGTTGATGTCCCGGCTGCGAGTATTGCCGTAATTTTATCTGGTACCGCTTCGCCGCGTGAATATATTCAGAGATTGGGGCGGATTTTACGCAAAGGTAAAGCCGATAAGCAAGCAGTATTATATGAGGTAATTAGTGAAGGTACCAGCGAAGAACGCGTTTCGACGAGACGACGCGGTGACACGCCAGAAAATGATAAACCAGAAACAGGTAAGGTGATTCAGTTACCAATTAGATATGGGCAATCTGCCGAACCTGCTCGTAAAGTTGCTGAAAAAGATCCCGATCCTCCGTCTCTAGATCCTGATGGTAAATTAAAATATTAAATTGGTGTTAACAGTTGATAGTTGACAGTTGACAGTTGACACCGAAAGGTGAAACCCCTGTTCCCGCACTTTCCGCTCCATTAGGAGAAGGGTAACGCACCAATCATAATATCTAAGTAAATCGGCATAATTCATCTGAAATATATTGTAGGGTAGGCAATGCCACCAACTAAGTTTCAGGCACAAGCTATCTGATAAATAATTGTATCTAACTACTTAGCTGCTGCAATCTAGCGATTGGATCGGTAAAAGTAATTGCGTTAGGTCATAGCGATCGCTTATGATACAATTGTTAGCCAATAAAAATAGCATAATTATAAATTGACTAT
>JBBRVB010000128.1:0-9644 GCA_038247275.1 Chroococcales cyanobacterium | reverse complement strand
TTTACGATCGACTTTAATTACCAAGCATCAGCGGCTTAAAGCATCTGACTTTAGGCAAGTAGTTGTTATATTTTGTTCAAATTTTGCTCATAATAACAATGCTGTCAACTGTCAACTGTCAACTGTCAACTGTTTAAAAAACTATCCTCCATGCCCAATCTTCTCACCTCAATCGATTATCGCCAGCAATTCCCGGCTCTAGCTAATAAAGCTTATTTCAACTACGGGGGACAAGGGCCGATGCCGCAAGCTTCCCTAGACGCGATTCTGGCTGCCTACGAGCGCATTCAATCCCAGGGTCCATTTGGACTCAAAACTAGTGAATTGGTGGGGCGAGAGTCAAATTTGACCCGTCAGGCGATCGCCTTGGAACTCGGAGTAACAGCCGACACGATCGCATTGACTGAAAATGTCACTGCTGGTTGTAATATTGCGTTGTGGGGTCTAAATTGGCAACCGGGAGATCGGATTCTCCTGTCAGATTGCGAACATCCGGGGGTGATTGCGAGTATTAAAGAAATTTGTCGGCGGTTTCAAGTAGTCGTCGATGTGTTCCCGCTGATGGCTACGCTCAATAATGGCGATCCTGTGACGGAAATTACGACGCATTTACAGCCACAAACTCGATTAGTCGTCCTCAGCCATGTCCTCTGGAATACCGGGCAAGTATTACCCTTAGCCGCAATTGCCGCTGGTATTCGACAATATGCACAAGCCACTCAACCGGTGCGGATCTTGGTAGATGCCGCGCAATCGGTAGGTTTATTGCCGTTGAATTTGGCTCAATTGGGGATAGATTTTTACGCATTCACCGGACATAAATGGTGGTGTGGTCCTGAAGGAGTCGGCGGGTTGTATATTCACCCTGATGCGTTTGCCAGTCTCGATCCGACTTTTATTGGGTGGCGGAGTCTCGACTATAGCAGATCGGACTTACCCCTCGTTAATGATGCGCGGCGGTATGAAGTTGCCACCTCAGCTTATCCCTTATACGCTGGATTGCGGGCAGCAATTGCGATTCATCAAAGTTGGGGGAGTGCGATCGAGCGAGCGAATAAAATTGTGAATTTAGCTACTTATCTGTGGGAAAATTTACAACAAGTAGCCGGGATTAAATGCCTGAATCAGAACCCACCTCAGTCGGGTTTAGTATCTTTTCAGGTAGTAGCCGGAAGTCATGCTCGATTAGTTAAAGATTTAGAGGATCGGCATTTTTATTTACGCACGATTGTCGATCCTGACTGCATTCGGGCTTGTACGCATTATTTTACTAGTACTGCCGAAATTGATGAATTAATTCAATGTTTGAGTAAGCTAATTAGTTAATCGCTTAGGGCTTTTTTAATGTCAAATTTGACTGTTTATATTGCTATTACCGATCATGGCTTCGGTCATGCGGCGAGGACTGCTTCGATCGCGGGACAGCTTCAAAAGATCTTACCCTCAGTTAAATTGATTTTGGTGACTACAGCTCCGAAATGGTTGCTAGAATGCTATATCGATGGTGATTTTGTGTATCGTCAGCGAGGTTTTGATGTGGGGGTGGTTCAGGCTGATAGCTTGAAAATGGATCTAAATGCAACGCTCGCTAAGTGGCAGCAGATTATTGCTAGTAAGGATGAAATAATCGCTGAAGAAGTGGCATTTTGTCAAGAACAGGGTGTAGATTTAGTATTTGGTGACGTGCCACCACTTGCGACTTTAATCGCTCAAAAATTAGGTGTGCCTTGCTGGATGTCTGGTAACTTTGGCTGGGACTTTATCTATCGAGACTGGGGTGGAGAATTCACAGCGATTGCTGACTGGATTAGTGATTGCTATGGACGATGCGATCGATTATTTCGCGTACCATTACATGAACCGATGGATCGATTTCCAGTCATCGAAGATGTCGGCTTGACCGGCGGCGATCCCAAATATCCATTAGATTCGCTCCGAAATAAGTTTAAGCTCATTCAGCCTCAAGAGCGCACGATCTTACTCACATTCGGTGGATTGAGCCTCGATGCAATTCCGTATCAAAACATCGATCGATTTCCCGATTACCAATTTATTACGCTCGATGTCCATGCACCAGAGTTGCCGAACTTAGTCAAAGTTTTAGATCGTGCCTATCGTCCGGTGGATTTCATGCCACTGTGCGATCGCATCGTCTCCAAACCAGGCTATTCGACTTATGCAGAAGCCTTGAAACTCCAAATCCCGATCGTCTCGCTGACTCGCTCCGGCTTTGCTGAAGCCGAAATCATCCTCAATGGAATGCAAGATTATGGCTATCATCAAGTAATTAATCCCGACCAATTTTTTACAGACAATTGGGATTTCTTGAACCTACCACTACAGCCGCCCCGACTCAATACCAAATTAGCAACTGATGGTAATTACTCGATCGCGAATTCGATCGTTAAACAGTTGACAGCAAAGATAACGTAAGGTGTTTTATCCCAGAGGGCAACGCACCAAAAATCATACGTAGCTTATTAATAGCTTTCGAGGTTTATCTCAAGCATATTCTCTCAACACGTACCCCACACCACGGATTGTATGTAGCAGACGTTGAGGATTGTTTACTTCTAGCTTGAGTCGTAAGGCACGAATATAGACTTCAATAATATTCGACTCACCCATAAAATCATACCCCCAAACTTTTCCCAAAATTTGTTCGCGGGTGATTACTTGGCGAGGATGTCGCAGTAAATATTCTAATAAATCGAATTCTTTAGCAGTTAATTCAATTAGTTTCCCATGTCGATATACCTCATGAGTCAGTCGATTCAAAGTCAAATCTTCAAATTCAAAAAGATCTCGGTCTTCGGGATGTGTTCGCCGTAATCTGGCTTTTACTCTGGCTAATAATTCTTCGATACTAAAAGGCTTAGTGACATAATCATCCGCTCCCGCATTTAATCCGGCAACACGATCGGGAATTTCATCTTTGGCGGTGAGGATAATAATTGGTACCTGAATCCCAGTCGAACGCAATCTTAGACAGAGATCTAGCCCAGATATCCCCGGTAGCATCCAATCCAAAATTAACAAGTCTGGTTGAATATTTCGGGCGATCGTCAGTCCATCTAAACCATTTGCAGCAACAGTAACCTGATAACCTTCTAAGATCAGTTCTTCTTCAATAAATCCTGCCAGTTTTGGGTCATCTTCAACTAAGAGAATTCGATCGTTCATAGTTATGACTTCCCGATTAGTAATGCAATATCTATGTTTAGCTAGGCAAATTTTACACCAAATACCATCTCGATATCAAGTATTGATATTTTTGAAGATGACAAAATTGAATTGATTTTCGTACGGCTAGATGTTTGGACAGAAAAAGGGTAAAAATCTAGCAGTTGATGATTCTTACCCTTTACCTTTTTCCCACTTTAGAAAGATTGAGACACGATCGTTTTTCAGACAATAATGCTAAACTTCCAAACCCATGTTAGTTTAGGCAAAAGCAGATCCAGTAATGCTTGCAGCACTGACATTGCGTAAAATTGCCAGTTCGTCATTACCAAAACTAATGACCGTATTCCGACCAACCCCAGAAATAGTCAGGTCGCTAAAGCTTAAACCATTTGACAAGCCTAATCGATCGCCACTGCCGAGATTGAAATCAGTAATGGTATCAAATCCTGTGCCCGCACCCAGAGTGAACACATCGCTACCAGCACCACCAGTAAGTCGATTGAATCCGTTACCACCAAACAGGATATCATCTCCATTCCCACCACGCAGGATATCGTCGCCTTCATCCCCGTATAAATAATCATTCCCGTTGCCGCCTTCGAGTACGTCAGCCCCCAATCCACCGAATAGTTTATCATTGCCGAGTCCACCAGACAAGCGATCGTTCCCAGCACCACCCTTAATCAGATCGTCTTGTTTAGTTCCGGTGAGGTTGTCGTTACCGTCAGTACCATTAATGGTATTGAAGATCCGGAATCGAGCAATTTTGTAGTCAGGAGCGGTAAAGTCAGCATTGACAAATCGGGGATCGCTCAGAATTGCACCACCTGGAATAAATCCAGTTGCCGAGCGAACTACACCGTTTTCGACAGTACCCGTATTTGGGACTGACTGTCCAAAGAAAGCAGTATTGGCGGGGATTTCGTCATTAACTTCGGTACCAGCATCTAAAACTTGGCTGCCGAGAACAGTGAAATCGGCACCGATGAAGTTGCCTTTAGCGTCAAAGATCTCATGTGCCCGCTCGTTGCCGTTGGCAATGAAAAAATCATTACTGGGCAAGACCATTGATGCATAATTGAAGTAGCGGCTGTTGGGATTGCTGGGGTCGATCGTGACCGTAAACGATCCGGTTTCGCCCACATCGATCGGTCCGGGAGTACCGACAGGACCCGTCACAGCACCTGCGACAGTTCCAAATCCCGATTGGATAAATTCAGCACCGATAACGCTAACGGTACCATCTTCAGCAATCCGCTCTACGCCCAGGGACGCAGGGCGACCGCGATCGTATGTATCGAACATCCCATTATGAAATCCAAACCAAACGGGAGTAAGCAGGGTACCTTTAGTCGGTGCCAGATTTTCGACTTCAATGGTCAGTTGAGTTTGCATCGTGATTTGGGAACTATTTAGTGATGGCTGCTAAAAATTAATCCCGATCTCAGGCAAGTTCCATGATGGTAAAGGATCGGAGCGAACAACTCTAATGCTTTGCCCGATCGCGGATTCACCCTGTCTGAGAGAATTCAAGCATTACCTACATTAAATGCTAGAAAAATGAGGGCTAGATGAAGATTGGATAATTGCTTGATGAAGCCTTCTGTATAAATACTGACAATAATTTGTTCGCAATTATGATGTCCAGATGGGTAATGTAATGGTAAAAATACTGCCTTCATTGGGTTTCGATCGCAGTGTAATTCGACCATCCATCCCTTCAATTAAGCTTTTAGAAATCGCCAATCCCAATCCCGTGCCATCCCGAGAGCGTGTCGATGAGTCCTGCGCCCGATAAAATCGCTCAAAAATACGGTTTTGATGTTCTAAAGCAATACCAATCCCTCGATCTCGGACGTGAATAATCGCCCGATCTGCGGTTTGTTCGAGGATCAGCTCGATCGCCCCATTCGAGTATTTAATCGCATTATCCACGAGATTAATCAAGACTTGGGTGAGCCGATCCTGATCGGCAAGTGCGACAATATTATCGGTGGTGAATATTATTTCAATCTGACGGTTGCTGACTTTCTGACTCATTGCGACAACTTCCGCAACCAGTGTATCCAGCACCACGGGACTTTGGCGAAAATGAAGATTGCCACTATCCGCGCGGGCGAGATCGAGTAAATCTTGGAGCATTCGGATCGTCCGATCGGTTTCGGCGATTGCGGTTGAGACGGCGTTTTGCTGATATACACTCAAATTATCGCCCCGACGCAATAAACTTTGGAGATAGCCCAAAACTACCGCTAACGGCGTGCGGAGTTCGTGAGAAACATTGCCCACAAATTGGTGTTGTTGCTCCCATGCCCCCGATAGTCGGAACAACATATCATTAAAAGCGGTGGCTAGTCCGCGAATCTCATCTGGAGCTTGCTGGAGTTCGAGTTTAGCCGCACTTAAATCGTCAGCAGAAACATGACTGGCAATCTGGCTCATCTGCGCTAAAGGTTGAAGCTGCTTGCGGATGCGCTGGGAAATCGCGATCGTCAGCAGGCAAATCGCCAATATCCCGATCGCCATCAAGCTATTAATCCCAGTGGTTAATTGATATCGATCGGTGGTGATATCTTGAGAAAGATATACTTTGCCCACTAGTTTACCATTGACGTTCAGGGGATTCCCACATAAAACTATGTATCGATCGCCAAACTGAACGATCGTCGGTTTGACAGGTGCTGCGGTTTGGGTAAAGGCATTCAGCAGAGCGGACGACGGCTGATTTATCCCTGAAGATTTGCCCAGAATTTTACCGTCAGGCTCCTGCACCCAGATCGATACCCCCGATGTCGAAAGTTTATCGATCGTCCGTTCTAAGCCAACCTCGACAGTTTTTGCTTCACTATACATCTCCACCTGTTCGGGAAAGCGCATCGCTACATATTCTAGCAACTGCTTATGAGATGTCAGTAAATTTTGCTCCATCTGCCATCCCGCCCAAAATGCGACAGCACTAACCCCAATTGCTGAGATCGTCACCAGCTCTAGCGTCAACCGAAACTGTAACGAATTCGGTGAAACTCGCATTCGGCATAAGTTACGGATCGGTTTGGGGATGCGGGAGGGCATTGGGGGAAAGGGGAAAAGGTAAAGGGTAAATTAAAAAATCTGGGCAGTGGCGCGAAGAGGATCGAATTCAAAACGGCGATCGTCATCTGTCGCACCATAGAGATTGAAGCTAATCGTCGGTTCGTCGCCGATGGCTTCAATCTGGTGAATAGCATCGGGCATCAAACAGAGAATGTCGCCAGGGGTGAGAATTCGATCGGCTGTTGCTTTGATGAGATCGGGAAATTCTGTTGTTGGCGATCGTTGCCAAAATGTATTCTTTTCTTGTCCGTCCAGCAGTGCCACAATCCCCCAGGTACCGTGATTGTGGACTGGTGAAGCCGTTCCTGGTGACCAAACCACTGTTTGAATCGTAATCGGGAAATCCGGCTCGTCATAGAGCATTTGCACCGACCACCCCGTTTCGGGATCTGGTGGTAAAAAGTTCAGTTGCAACCATTCACAACTATTGAGCAACCGCCGCACTAGGGGACAGATTTGTTGGAGGCGAAGGCGATCGTCACTTTCTCGATCGACAATATCTTCGACATCTGTAAGGAAGCGATAGAGCCGATAAGGTCGATCGATCCAATCCTCATATTCGTCAGTTTCACAAGGAATGCACCGCCCTTCTTCAGCCAACCAATCTCGATCCAACATATTTGCTCACTTACAATCCGATCTCCAGTTTAAGAGCAGAATTCAAGATCTAAGTGATCCTCACCTAATGGGAAGATGAATTTTTGCTGAAGATGACATTTTTTTAGAGAGCAGCACCTTTAGTCAGGGCAGATCCCCGACTTCTCCTTTGAAGTCGGGGATCTCACTCACAATAGATGGCAATCGATCTCCACTGATTTTATCTAATCTCCATGTCTTCTTCATCTGAGACTCATGTTTGAGAGTGTTAATAGTATTCAAGCCCACAATATGGGGCACACCGATAAATTCCGAATATCTATGAAAGTTAAATTCCTGGCTACATTTGCGGCAATTTCCTTACTGAGCATTGGCACCGTTGTACCCACCATCTTCTTTGGCACAACTACCGCAGGAGCCAATCCCTGCGCTGCTAAACCAAATCCTTGTGCTGGAAAAGTCAAGGCTTCTAATTCTGTCGGTGGTCGATTGGCTCAACAACTACAAGGCAAACCCGTTGTTGTGGATATCTACGCCAGTTGGTGTCCTGCTTGCAAGAATATTGCCCCCACTGTTTCCCAGCTAAAACAGCGATATGCTGGCAAAGTAAATTTTGTAGTCTTAGATGTATCTGATAAATCTAGCACTGCTAAAGCAGTCGCAACTGCAAAACAATTAGGTCTCAGCAAGTTTTTTGCGGCTAACAAAACTCAAACTGGCTCTCTAACTATCGTCGATCCAGCAACTGGAAATATCCTGGCACAGCACCGCAATAATGCGGATCTGACTGCTTATTCGACAGTACTAGATTCAGCGATCGCGAAAAAATAGAGATATTCATTCATACGAGTAAATGGAATTTTCAGATCGATGTCATTCCATTTACTCATCATTAGTATTAAAACTGTGCTTACCCAATAAATAGATAGTATCGATCGTAAATATTAGGAAAGTCTCATGAAATCAGATCGAGATAATGATAGCAGTGATATTACTCCACAACTAAATAACCACGAAAAAAACATCCGAAAAATATCAAAAAAATGGCTAATGTTCGGTGGGCTAGCATTATTCGGTTTAGTACTAGCCTTACTTATCACAGAGCCTATTTCTCATGGACTCGAACGCCTGATTTCATTAGTTGAAAATAGCTATCAGGAATGGTTCTCTCAACAAGATACTGCTAATCCATTAGTACTGATGCCGTTGGCTTTTATCGGGGGGTTAATTGCTAGTGTTTCCCCCTGTATTTTGGCACTATTACCAGTTAATTTGAGCTATATCGGTACGCGAAATATTACTTCTCGCGGTGATGCTTTCGTTAAGGCTGGATTATTTGTCTTAGGAAATGTCATCATCCTGAGCTTATTCGGGTTAGCATCTTCATTTGCTGGCGCGGTAATGGTGGAATATCGCGGTCATATTAATGTGGTAGTTGGCGCGATTATTCTAGTGATGGGATTGGGATTATTAGGATTGATTAAAATCCCCCTACCCAACATTAATGTTGATGGTTCTAATTTTGGCCCATTTGGTGTGGGTTTGACATTTGCATTAGTCAGTTCTCCTTGTGCGAGTCCAGTTCTATTTGCCGTTCTCGCCGTCGCAGGTGCTAGTGGTTCCCAACCACTCGCCGTATTGACAATGGCAAGTTATGCCTTTGGTTATACGATGATTATCTTTCTCGCTAGTTTACTAACTGGTTTTGCCAAGCAAGCGAAACTATTATTAAAACATTCAGAAAATATTACCAAGTTTGGTAGTATAGCTCTAATTTTAGCAGGAATTTACTATCTAGTGACTGGGGTACAGTGGTGTTTTGGTTAGTTATTCGTTGTTTCAACTAATTAATAATAGTAAGCGATGGTAGAACAACTGGTAATTATTGGATCTGGGCCAGCAGGATATACAGCAGCAATCTATGCAGCTCGTGCTCAACTGCAACCATTAATGTTTGAAGGCGCACTGACTGAATTAAAAGTTGGCGATTTATTTTACGCGGTCGGACATCCACCCAATACCCAACTTTTTCAACATCAACTAGATTTGGATGATACAGGTTATATCAAAACTATTGGTAAATCTACAGCAACTAATATTGCTGGTGTATGGGCTGCTGGCGATGTCCAAGACCATATCTATCGTCAAGCAATTACGGCGGCTGGTACAGGTTGTATGGCAGCACTAGAAGCCGAAAGATGGTTGGCAGAAGTTCATTAATCTTAAAGATAATTTAGAGGTAATTAAGATGTCAGTATCAACTTTTTTCCAAGGTCGCCCCGCTTTTGAACAATTGAAAAATGAATCCACCAAAATAATTATTGTGGAAGTGAGCGCACCCCATTGTAGCTCCTGCGATACGCTCAGACCGATTTTACATCAACTAGCCACCGAACAAAATAGCAGTTTCGATCTAGTTGAAATCGATATGACTGAAGAACCCAATTTGGCGATCTATCTCGGTGTCCGTAGTGTCCCAACTGTAGTTTTATTTAGAGGCGATCGACTCTTGGAAAAGATCGTTGGCTTGAATCCTAAAAAACTATATGTAGCAACACTTCAAAAATGGGTAAGTAACTCGAATTAAATGGGAGCATCCCACTTTTTATTCGATCGAGAGAGGTAAACATTCTGTACTAGTCTAAGCATGTAAAAATCTGGAGAGATTAAAATAAATGCAGGTAGGATTTGAGATAATGAAAGCAACTAGATCGATTACCTCCGGTAGGCTACGCCAACGAGGTGATGTGATGACTCCAGAAGAACAG
>JBBRVB010000127.1:0-9683 GCA_038247275.1 Chroococcales cyanobacterium | reverse complement strand
GTTCACGTAATTGGGTCATATCTTTTCCTTCTGGATCGAAGCAGTAATAGAATTGTTGATAGAGTTTGATTTTTTCGACTGGGGCGGTATCCCAATCCAATTTCCGCACCAGTTTTGAGAGATAGTGAAAAACATATAGTGGACTAGTCTCTAAATCTCTCGCTAGAGCCGCCAGTTTTCCCCAATCAGGATCGCCATCTTTTTTACGGTTGACTTCCAGATGGATACAGTAAGCAGCACTCAGCGCGTTGAGGGGTGAAAATTGGTGGGGTTGGCGCGGTAAAATTCCATCCAGTCGATAGGTGTCCCGTTTAACCAGGGTGGAGATTGCCTGATGTTCGCCATCGAGAATGGTGGTTTGTTCAAAGTCGGCACCGCTAATATAAGGCGGTACGGGCGACTCGGAAGCCACAACTTTGATATCCAATATCAATGGCAAAGCAAACGCCAACCATGATGGCATCACCCACGATTCGGTATCGGTGGCATCTCGCCCTGGTGGTAGTGCCATAAAAAAGAACGTCATTGGCTCGTTGGTATAACTGAGCTTAAAAGTTCGATCTGTTTCAGATTCCGGCTGAAGCAGCAGTGAATCAACCGACTGATAAGTGGCGAGGTTAAATTGTGCGGGTTGTTTATCGGGTACGAGATGTTTCCGAATATCTGCATCAAAGCGGGTACGCCAAATTCCAGAATAGGCTTTTTGTATAAAGGTGTTAGTTTCTGGTGTGAAGAAATACGCTGGATAAAGATAGAGATAACGATATTTACGCCCCTCAAAGTCCCCTCCTGTCGCATTAGTTTGGTTCATCAAGATTTGTCTAAGCATAATCTCGATCGACCAAATTGCACAGATTTGACGTTTAGCAGCTTGAGCGTTAAACAGAATTTGACGATTGCTATAAATCTGAGGAGAAAACAATGTCGCCGATTCCATTTGTTCGCTCACCGTGTAGGATGAACTAGACATAGCGCAGACATTTTCTCTTCCTTTTCCGTTAACTTTAGCCGCTTTATATCGATCGAGTTCAGTCAAAAATGGCTGACTAGTGGGAGTCGTAATCGCCCCAGTCGGCAAGATTACTACCGCACGAATATAGGTGCGAAGGTCATCCCAGCCATCTGGTAGGATAAATTTCTGAATTAATGGTTCGATAATTTGTGCCGCATAACCAACCATCCCTGACATCACAGATTGGACTTGCCCATCATCCAAATCTGGATGCTGCTGAATATATCTCGCTGCAAGATAATACCAATCGAGCGGCACACCACCTGTTTTCTTGAGAGCCTGAATTGCTCTCATATCCGGTATTTCTGCGGACAAACCTAGATATTCTGCTAATTTTTGGGTTAAATCTAGTTCTGGTAAATTCTTGCGTTCTGCCTTGGCTTGCTGTTTCTGCCAATCAGTAAACCTATCGCACCATCCGCGCCAGATCCCGCGACAGATAATATCCCCAAATTCACCCAGTCGATCGATCCGATAATCATCACCAAATGGCTCAATTGAGGCTGGAAGTTCGCCATTATCCCGAAAGTTTATCAGGCTATCGCTCCGCTTTTTAGCGATCGAAGCTTTAGTCGAAGGGATAATTCGACAAGCCGCTTGAATGGCTGTCTCCATTAGCTGAATTACATCAAAAAAGAACCAATAGTAAGCCGCAAACTTGAATCCCTTGCCATCCCTAGCAAACCCAGTTTGTCTATGCTGAAGCTGTTCGCTGCACAGGGTTTTAATTTTTTTAATTACGCGATTCTCCAAAGGAGAGGCTACAGTTCGACTACGCTCACTGACCACGCCAACGGGAATACGCTCAACTTCAATCTGCGGCGCATCCACTTTCGCAAGATAAACTACCCCGTCAGGTAAATAGAGCAGAGGCGTATAAAATTCGTTGGGATGAACGTCCATCAACCCATTATTAATGATATTAGTGAGTACGCCCCGATTATCTGATAGCGCATGATAACTAAACTTGAGTTGTTCATTACTCAAATCGTTAAGGAGACTTGAGAGGCTATTAGCTTCACAATCACCTGGATGTTTGATGACGGATGCAAATAAGTCTGAGAGCTTTACCAGTCGGATAATTAGTTGTTGAATTTTATCGTCAATCTGGCATTTATCCAAACCACGTTTTTTCATTCCCAGATCGGTATCCCACTTTTCTCCAGTGTTATTGCTAATCCAGATAATGTCATCAATATAAGATGCCCAATCATTACCAATGAACATATCTAAGCCTAATTCTTGAATTTTGTGCCTGACATATTCTCTACCAAAGTTTGACGCATCAGATTTCTTCGGTGTATCCTTACGCCAATTGCGATCGCGGAATTTACCATCTCGATCGTTTGCTATCAACCAGTCAGCATAATCGGGAAATTTATCATAATCATGGAGAATATAAGCTGCGATGTAAATTACAGCCTCTAAACTATCGCACAATCGCTTGATCGGATTGGTTTCCAGTGTCTGTAATACTTTGAAAATTCGATAAGTTGGGAATAAACCATTGAGTAAATGTGCCGTAAAAGATTGATCTTCTTTGCTACGCTCTACATTTTTACCTTCAGCACGTCGATCTTCAGTGAACTGTCCACCTTTGGCAGTTGTCCCAACTAGCGATCGCATCAAATTAGGCAATACATATTCTGCAAACCGTATTAATATGTCATCATCTTGATTGCCATCTGTCTCGATAATGGCTTTTTTAAAGAGCCTAATCGTTAAAAGTTCCGGTTTTCCTGGTGCTAACTCATCGCTAGGATCTGGGTCAAGATCGAATAATTCTAAGTCATTAAAATCACTCACGTTCGTTTTCCTCGGTTGTAATTGACTGGTATTCCCGAATATTGTTAGATCGGATCACCCATAGTTTGCCCGTGATATCCGCTGAGGCTAAACCCAAAATCAGGGTATCAATTGCTGTATACCAATCTGACAAACGGACTTGAGACGGCAAGCGAATCACTGCAATTCCCGAATATTTAATAGGGTTATAGCGTCCCCGATTGCTAAAGTCGCGATCTGCTGTAACCAAACATCGTTCCTCCTGATGGCAGATCTCAATTAGTTCCGTATCTGGTGCAGAAGTTAACTTTTGTTCGGGTACCGTAGCAACATCAAATCCGGCAAGCCGAAAATGGTTGAGAATTCGCAAATCCACATTTTCATCGAGTTTGAATTTCATGCGGCGGCTTCCTGCGATCGATCTAGGGGAATTTCAGCCCATCCACCTCGCGCCATTTCTGCGCCGTAAGCAATACAGGCGAGGACATCTTCCCGTTCGATACTAGGATAGGCTTCCAAGATTTCTTCGATCGAAGATCCGCCTGACAAATAGTCCAAAACTAACGCCACCCAGATCCGATGCCCTCGAATACTGGGCTTCCCAAAACAGATATTTGGATCGATCGAAATGCGTGACAGTAATCCATCAGTAGCCATAATATTTACTCTTCAATCGAGCTAGTTAATTTTTATCTTCTTGTCTGAGCTGCTGTCTCAAAGTATCAAACTTGATCCACTCTCCGTCTTTTTTGACTTCAAGATATTCCCAACCATTCAAAGTGCTGTCGTTCAGCTTTCCAGCCAAAGGACTGACCTTATCAAACTCTTGCCCCTCATGAAATATTGTCCCCGTCGCTGAGATAGTCAAACTGTTGAGATAATCTCGTCCGATTTCTTTTGCGCGATCTTGCGTCAAGCGAACTCGCACAGACATCCCTGTTCTAGTCAAACCTTCATCGAATAGCTGAGATAAACGAATGTGAGAACGATCTTTTCTATTTCTTCCTTCTATTACGAAGACATTATCATTACTAGACGCACTGCTAGATTGGGCTAGATCCAGTAGATCGACAGTTGTTCGATCTTCATGTGGTTGCTCTAGTCGTGCTGGACTAAAGCTAGTATTAAGGGATTGCAACCACCCCAGTAGTTCCTCACAAAGCGTCGCTGGCATTTTTGCCAGATCGTTATCATTCAGTTGGATATTCATAAAAATTCTCTAGTGAACCTCTTCACTATACTCGCGAATATTTAGTTTAGTCAAGATAGCCATATGATACTTAGTCAAGATAGCCATCTAAGTTTAGAAGTCGCAAGATCGGATAAAGTGTATATATGGGAGAAAAGGGTGTATTTGCACTACAAATCCTTACAGGAATTGAAATAAGATTGCCATCTGATGATAGGCAAAACCCTTTCTCCTCATTCTTTCAACATATCCAGCCAATATCCTCCTGTGGCTTCCAGTGCCAAATCAGGGTCTCTAGCATCAAAGCTGACTTGCCAAAGGCAATCGTATAAGGTGGATCTCGATCGTTTAGTCGATCGCTCAATCCATACGCTTGAAACTGCATCGGTAGCCCCAGTCTGGCGCGTAAATCTCCACGAGGACGATCGGATACATAGCAGACGATTCCTCTGCGGGAGAGTGCTTGACTGATGGCATTGGGTTCGATCGTCACTTCCAGCCCTTTGAGAATCTGCACCTTGCCCAGCCGAGCTAGTTCCCCCACATTCCCTGAATGGTAAAAATGCCAGTTCTCCCGTACATCACGATAATCCACCACCCGTAGATAACAGAGCGCATCCTCAAATCGCTTTGGCGACAATCCTCGATCTTTCGCCATCGCCAAAAATCGATCGGTTTTAATTAGCTCCGTATCAAAGATAAAATTACTCAACAACCCAGGCAAATTATAAGTCTTGAAGCGATCTCGCTCAGGTTCATCGGGATTAGTTGCATCATAAATCGCACAATCAAGCTGACTGCTGCCTCGAAAGCTACGGGCTTCATCGATAATTTTGTGTTGTTTTCCTCGAATACAGTGCATTACCTGCCCATGTTTCTTGTTGAGATTTACACCAAAAGCGGCTTCTACGTCAGTCCAAAAGCCTTTCTCTGCTTCGGGATAAGTTGTTCGCATATGTGGGCTTCGTAGCTCATTTTGCATACACACAGATTGAATCGCTCCCCAACGTTGTGGGTAGTTCTCAAACTGATTTACAAACGACCAAGATGTTCGGACAGCATTTGTAAATGACACTCGATCGCATTCTTCATCATTTGCTAGAGGTGCCGCTCGATCTGCATTACCTGTAAATAACCGAGCAACCAGATAATTTGGAATCAGTGCATAAGCTTGATAGACTGGAAATCCTGGATGCCGCCCCAATCTACCAAAGCGTTGAATAAAATTCCCCGCATCCGCCGCTTCAAAAATCAGAAAATTAATTCTAAAATCAACACCAACATCGATCGTTGAAGTCCCAATTAACAGATCGGCAT
Source organism: Chroococcales cyanobacterium (assembly GCA_038247275.1). GTDB lineage: Bacteria > Cyanobacteriota > Cyanobacteriia > Cyanobacteriales > Chamaesiphonaceae > Chamaesiphon. Next base: position 4,380 of record JBBRVB010000127.1, on the reverse strand, counting down.
CTGAGATCGATCTTGCCCGTTCGCTTTCACCAGTTAAACTTGTATTCGGCAGAACCTTTAGTCTATGCGCCTCAAACAATGGTTTGAGTATGCCTAAAATCTTGTAGACAGAGGCGATCGAATTGAGAATGATTGCACCTTTACTTCCTGGATGATCTAAGAAGAATTTAAGGATTATTTGCTCTGCATTTTCAACTATCCAGTCATATCCAGATCGAGAATTTGGTTGTAAGTCGCCTACAAATGTCAGATCGATCGGCTGGCTAATCTGTCGCCATTTTGAAGGGTCATCGTCCTCAAATCGATATGAATTATTTTTAACTGGATCTATAACTTTAGTTCTAAATCCAGAATGATTTAGAAACTCTAACAACATTTCATTTGGCGTTGCTGATAAAAATAAGTACTTCCGTGGAGTGGCAGTATGTTTAATCAACAACATCGAATTCACGACACTAGCAATCTGAGGTGAGGAGAAAATATGAAACTCATCAAAGACGAACAATTTATAGGATTCATCAATCTTGCGGAACAATTTATCAGCATTATCTCCTTTGTTCGGATTCTTCGGATCGCGTCGAAGATAACGAAAATCATGAATGTAGTGAAAAATATCAGGATTAGTTAGTAATATTTCTGAGTTGTCAACTAGATTAATCAGCCCTTGCTGCTTGGATGATAGACTGTTTGCCCCTACAAAGTTCTCCAGGGTTGCCCCTGTCAAGCGATAGATTTGCGAATCGGTAGACTGAAACTCTGTTTTGTAGTTGTTAACTTGCCGCTCCTGATCGCGTGCAAGTTCGTTCGTTGGGTACATTGCTAATGTGGAGTAGCATTTGACTATCATCGATAGTAAAAAGGCAGCCAAGCTCTTACCATCGCCAGTCATTGCAGTATTGACCACCACATCAATTGTGGGATCTTTGAGGGCTTCTAATGTAGCTAACTGATGCCAAGCTAGATTCCAACCCGCTGGCAACATGACATCCTCTGGTGTCGGTACTATTTGCGAATAGACAGATTTAAGCCGAATTTGATAATCGGACATATTTACTTTCTGCGGGCAGTTTCTAGTAACAGGGGTTCGACGCGCTCGTGTCCGACTAAACGATGAGCGTAGACTAGACAAGCTTGAACATCTTCTAATTCCAACCAGGGATAAGCAGCTAGTAAAGTTTCCGCAGTATCCCCCGCAGCCAACATTCCTAGTACCTGTTCTACAGCTAGTCTTCTACCTCTAATAATCGGTTTGCCAGCAAAAATCTGAGGATTGACAGTAATTCGCGCGAGTAATTCTTGTTCGTTCATCGGTATACCCACTTTCTTCGTACTAAAGTATTTCAACTTAACCAGGAATACTCATCAAAATTAGAGCAAATGAACCCCCGTTCGACGAGTATACAACAAGCGTACTATGCTATCTCTCTAACAGTCATCTTGTACTCATATTGCTGGGCGGTTACTTGGCGTTTTTCAAAGTGATAGCCTCTGTTCTTGAGTACGTGGATGGTTGCAGAGAAGCGATGACTAATCTTTTCAACTAACTCATTGGCAGGGTGCCAACAACCATCAGACATCAGCGCGAGCGTGCGGTCGGGAAGGTTTTTATTCATTGATTTTATGTATATCGATCTCCAATTCACCCTTACAATTATCAATATGCCATATAAATTACACAAGTGCAAGTATATTTTCGTAATGCCTCGTAAAAAAGATACAATTACACTGTCAATACCCCCTGGAACCAAAGAGCGACTAGAAACAATCGCCCGCAATCTTCAGATCCTGTGGGGCAAAGAACCGAGTATTTCTGGGCTAATCGTCGCGATCGCCCAACAAGAAGTAGCCATCGGTCAACAATTCACTTTCGACAAAGTACACGTACAATCCTTAGAGAAATCCATCAAGCTCCTGGCAGATACAGGCTCTCTCCGCGATGCTCAAATCCTGGTGGAACTTCTATTAGCAAAAGCGAACCTTACCCCCGAACACCGTCAAACTTTGCTCCAATCCGTCAGTCAACCACATGAAGGGTGGCGAATTTTGGTCGATCGATTTCACGAACAACAGCAACCATTTCGGCTGCTCTATCAAACGCCTCAAGGTGAGAGTCAGGAATTTACTGTGCGGTATGGCGAGATCGCTTTTCATGAAAAGCGGTTCTTTCTAGATGCATGGTGTGAGGAGACACCGGATCGAATTGAATACCCAGAACTAGCTCACAATCGCTGCTTTAGGCTCGATCGAATTAAAGCGATCGTCCCAATTAGCGGAGCATGGTGTGAGGAAGGTTTAGATCGTATAGAAGTGCAATTGCACTTTTACAAAGGGCTGGTGAAAGCTTATGAATTTAGACAAGGTATCGACGATCGCGAAGAATATGAGGGAGATAAGTTGAGACGAGTATGGCTTAAAGTATCGAATCCGTTTTGGTTATTGCGAGACGTTAGGACTTATGGAGCAGATTGCGAAGTAATTGCACCAGCGAGTGTTAGAGCGCAAGCTAGGAAGGCGGCTGAGTCGATGGTTGCTAACTATAATCGATCGACCCACTAAACGAGTAATTCGTAAAATTCATAGTACTTTCTGGTTCTCTGGGCTTGAAGTTATAACTAATTCAGCTTGAAATATAATTCTGGTGCAAGATGTGAGTAGATATATCTAGGTCACTTGCTCTGGCTCCTCTAAATGGAACGATAGCAGCTCGATGAAATATACTTGTGCGCTTACTTTGACCCGATTTTTTAGGTACCTATAGTTACTCTTATAAGAACCTGAAAACTCACAGTAAAATTGGCTCTAATTCAATCCAAGAAAACGTTTGCAGGTTTCAATGATCATAATTATGGTGAATTTGACTAGATCTAATCGACCGAGCGGGCGATCTCGATCTGTACGGCGAAAAACTGTCATCAAGCTCGGTCGCGCCGATAGTATCGCTTTTGTCGAATCTTGGCATTCTCCTCCAGAACTGCGCGAGAATGCACCATTAGCACGGGCGATTTTACGCTATAAGCAAAGTCAGGAGATGGGATGAGCTGACTACGATTCGGCAGATCTGACGCTAGGCGAACGCATTGTGAGTGCTTTCGACCGCCTTGGCGGCGCGCTTCGCGATCGAGATGTGTAATAATGTCGGTAATAGTGAATATTTACCGACGCTATTTATGAAGTCAGATCGGCTCGTTGGCGCAGCTTCTCCAATAGAGGAACGAATTTTTAATCTCGCCAAATCTCAAAGTACGATTCGGACTCGCGATGCGATCTCAAGTGGCATTCATCCAGAAGATCTGCGCCGCTTGGTAGATCGGGGCATACTGCTCAAATCTGGTCGTGGGATGTACACCTATATCGATGCCGAACTCACCGAACATCATAGTCTTGCCGTTGCCAGTCAGCGAGTAGAACGTGGGGTAATTTGTCTGCTCTCCGCCCTCCAGTTTCATGGGATTGGGACTCAAGCACCCTTTGAAGTCTGGGTGGCGATCGACGTTCATGCGCGTCGTCCTAATTCAGATGTACTATCACTGCGTCCGGTGTATATGTCGGGATTAGCTTTGACGGTGGGGATTGAAACCCACGCGATCGAGGGGACTCCGGTGCAGATCTTTAATCCAGCTAAAACGATCGTTGATTGTTTTAAATATCGGCATAAGATCGGGCTAGATGTTGCTCTGGAAGCTCTGCGGGAAAGCTGGGAATCTCGCCGCTGCTCGATGGATGAATTGTGGGAATACTCCAAAATTTGTCGGATGAGTAAGGTGATGCGTCCGTACCTGGAGTATCTGTCATGAATCAGCCGCGAAATCTAGCAGCTTCAGTCCGCCAGCGGTTGTTAAACCTCGCTCAAGCTCAGAGAGAGGATTTCAATCTAGTTCTAACTCGCTATGGGATCGAACGACTGTTATACCGATTAGAACGATCTGCTGCGGGAGAGCGATTTATCCTCAAAGGGGCGATGTTATTCATCCTCTGGAGCGACACGCCCCACCGCACGACTAAAGATGTGGATCTGTTATGTCGGGGAGACAATTCAATTGCGGAAATAGAAGCCGTGTTTCGATCTGTTTGTCAGATGGATGTAGTTCCAGATGGCTTGGAATTCGATCTGATGACAGTAAAAGGTGAATTAATCAAAGCAGATCGGGAATATCCAGGCGTGAGGATTCGGCTCACCGCATTTATCGCAGGTACGCCAACGCGGATTAATTTACAGATCGATGTGGGGTTTGGAGATATCGTCACGCCTGGAGCGCAACTGATGAGTTTGCCCGCGCTCCTGGCGGATCTACCCGCCCCTCAGTTGTATGCTTACAACCGTGAGACTGCGATCGCTGAAAAGTTTGAGGCGATGGTGCTACTGGGAATCGGGAATACACG
>JBBRVB010000126.1:0-9728 GCA_038247275.1 Chroococcales cyanobacterium | reverse complement strand
GGCGCGACATCTTCAGGAAAGTTTTGCATAATTGAGCTAATGTGTGCTAGGATTGTCTACTGGACTAGGGCGAGTAGTTTAGTGGATAGAGCGTCCGGCTACGAACCGGAAGGTCGGGGGTTCGAATCCCTCCTTGCCCACTAATTTAAACTAATAAGCAGGTTCGATTTAGATCGAACCTGCTTATTTTTAAGTTGTTTGAATAAAGATATGCTATAGTTAAAAACGGACGAGGGCAAGTAGCTCAGTGGCTAGAGCTTCTGACTACGGATCAGAAGGTCGGGGGTTCGAATCCCTCCTTGCTCACTAATTTAAATAGATAAGGCACAATCTTGAAAGATTGCGCCTTATTTTATGCATGGGTCTAATATTGGCATCGAGATCGAACTATGGTCAGGAAGTAGACTACGGTTCGCCAGAAGGGTAGTCGGCATGAGTGGGAGTTGATGAGTCAGTTGGAAATGATGGTAAATTTTTTCTAAGTAGATCGCCGATCGCGCGTGACTTGCTAACGTCTCGAAGCTCGAAATCAGAATGCCAGATGGCTCGATCGACAACTCCCCGATCGATATTGCCCGCAAACTTTTTCACAAATAGCGTTCTAAAGAACTTAGTAGCGCGCCAAGCTTCAAAATAGAAATAGGCAATTACCAAAATATAGACGAGTGCGAACGCTTGGATTGCTGTCAAATATTGATAGTTTTTACTACCCGCAATCACATTATCGACTACGGATGAGAGCGTTGCCAATAAGCTGCCCAGCCAAGTCAAGAGCAATGCCACCGTAATGTCGTTGAGCTTGATGACCAGAGAAATTTCATACCCATGATGGAGACTATCAATCTTCCCTTCGATCGCTGGTGACAAAAAAGCTGGTAAGTGAAAATATTTGTGTCCGATGATGCGAGTTGCTAGAAATTGAAAGCCCTGAATCTGTCCGAAATAATGCTGATTGCTTGGCGAATTATGGGTGTCTTGTGGCGATCGAAAGTTGGGGTCATAAATTGCACTTTCTAATCGATCTGTAATTTGGGCAAAGTTAAGTGTGCTGACGATCTCACACCGATTGAAAGGGATTCTAATCATTGGATTGATGTCGCCTAAATATGTACTATGATTGAAACATTAAGTGACTCAATGGGTAAATGATTTGTAGTATAACTATCTGCTAGTTTATAGCTCAAACCCAAAAAATTGCTAGACTTCACGATTAAATTGAGCCAAAATACTGAAGCCAGTAGAGTCGAACTCTCGATCTCAGCTACTCATTTGCGATCGATTTCGATCGATACCTCTATCTTTGGGCTTATCTTTGGGTACTCTGATCCATGAGTGAGTAAGCCAGAGATCGGTAAATCGAGCATGAAAGTAAATATAGAGCAGGCTGTAGCTGGGATTACGCCGCCAGGGGATTCCGATGGATTGGCAACACAGATTGCCACCAATCCTAATACCAGTCCCCAACTTCTCCGTAAAATAGCCACAGAGCCAGATTGGGAACTACGGCGACTTGTGGCTGGCAATCCGAATACACCCACAGACACTCTCTGGCAATTGGGGATAGATTTTCCCGAGGCGATTCTCAACAACCCTATTTTCAAGCTACTACAGTTGGAACAACTGAATTTAGTTGCAGATATCCCGCACGCGACGCTGACTAGCTTGCTGCAATGTGAAAATGTACCCAGCAACTTTCTAGAATATGCTGTCGAGCGGCAAGACTATAGTCTCTGGCTGGCAGTGGCTTACAATCCCCATACGCCTAGTAAGTTACTCGAAAATCTCGCCCGCAAATCCCGCGCTCAAGATCGAGAATTGATCCGTGCTGTTGCTGCACATCCCCATGCACCAGCTCATCTACTCGCCGAAATCGTCGATATTGGGAGCAATATCGCACAAATCGTCGCCGAAAATATCCAGACACCTGTAGTTGTGCTGGAAAAGATCCTCCGTAAATACGGACAAATTAACGATCCCATATTTACTACACTAGTTGCATTGCACCCGCTGATTACCCCGCGTTTAGCAATCCAGATGCATCTGGCACCTACTGAATCAGCCGCTCAATCGCTGTGGTTGGCAAAGCAACCAACAACAACATCTGCACAGTTAGCAGCACTCGCTGCAACCGACTGGAAGGCATTACACTTGGCAATTGTCAGACACTCAAACACATCAAAAGAAGTCATTGAGCAAATTTGGAACCAAATCTCAGCGATAGATACTGAAGGTAACCAGATGGATCGATTAATCTACGACTCTTTTGTCAATAACGCTCAGACATCAGCTCTCATCCGCGAACAGCTTCGGAAGTTATTGAAATGGTGAAGGTAGCGATCGATGGGATCTCGCACCCTGACACTCAAAGACATCAATCCCCAACCCCCCTACCTTCCATACCATGAATCCTGAAGATTTAAAGACTTATCTCGATCGCCTGATTACTAGCAATCTAAAAATTAGTACGATGATTTGGGGTGCGCCGGGGATTGGGAAATCGAGTATCGTCGAGCAAATTGCGATCGATCGTCAGCTCGAATTTATCGATATCCGGTTGAGTCAATTGGCACCAACCGATTTGCGCGGATTGCCCGTTGCTGAAGATGGCGTGTCCAAATGGTTTCCGCCTGAATTTTTGCCCCAACAAGGGCGAGGAATTTTGTTTCTCGATGAGATCAATATGGCTCCGCCAGCGATGCAAGGGATGGCGCAGCAACTGATTTTGGATCGGCGGGTAGGTTCTTATGTCGTTCCCGATGGGTGGTTTGTCTGGGCGGCTGGCAACCGCAAGGAAGATCGAGCGGGGGTGTTTGATATGCCAGCTCCATTGGCAAATCGGTTCTTGCATTTACAGGTGGAGCCAGACTTTGAGAGCTTTAAGGCTTATGCGCTCAGACAAGGCGTTCACGAGCAGATTATCGCATTCTTATCTTTTCGCCCGAGCTTGTTGCACAAAATCGATCTTCATCAGCCAGCTTGGTGTTCGCCCCGATCGTGGATGATGGCTAGCAGTCTACACCACAATGGGCTGGACTTAGCACCCGCGATCGGGATGGCGACCAATGCTGAATTTCAAGCTTTCATCCTGACATATCAGATGTTGCCAGATCTGACCCCGATTTTGGCAGGTTTTGGCAGTCACATTCCCTTTCCGAGCGAACCCTCAGCGCGCTATGCCACTACCATGGGGTTGACTATTCACGCGAGTGCGGATGTCGATCGAGCCTATCATGCTTTTCACTGGCTCACTCAGGTAGCTACCGCTGAATGGGTACAGTTGTATATCACAGATTTATTAGGCTTGATGCGCTCTGGTGGGCAATTGGGCAATCTGGTTACTTTACTCGATCGCGATCCTTCAATTCGGAAGTTTTTACAAGATTATCGACAGTTGGTAACTGTCTAGAGATTAAGCTGACGGTTGGGACTTCTAAAATCTCGATCGCACAAGCATCTATCTGGGCTGGGAGCGGGCGGTAAACTACCTTTGCTGTGGATATTACACTTATCCAGGTTGCGGTGGTGTTCGCGAGGATCTAGAGCGGATCGATCGTTCATCAGAGTTAGTGCATTACGCTACTGCGGTAACACACCCTCTGATTTGGTAGATTTTGCTCAGACAGATCCCTTAGTCCGATCGATTAGAAACCATTACGACCCCAAACAACCATCGAGATCGACCAAGTAAATAGAACTAATAGTGAAACCCAGCCTAGTGTAAGGATATCCATGATTTTATTTAGAAGTATATTTTTATGCTCTATTCTATGATAATCCTTTGCTGACATAGTTTCAAACAACCCGAACCGGGTCGAGATCGCGATGTAGGTGTAGAATTAAAGGATCGATCGAGTGGCAGGATCGACGGCTAGTGAGGAGAGAAGTCATTGGCGGATACCAATGTGGGCACAGTGAGCCAGTAAACCAAGTTAAAGGCCGGAAATCTGTTGAGATTTGGCTAATACTTCCTGACTTAATTTCATAAAGGCTTTAGCACCAACCGCGCTAGGATTTTCAACGACTACCGGCTGAAAACTATCGATCGCTTTAGCAACATTGACATCCATCGGGATGCGAGTTTGGAAGATTTTACTACTATCAAAATCTTGGGTAACTCGCTCCATCACGCGATCGTAATAGCGGGCAAATAACGAACTACCAGACAAGATAAATACAATCCCTAGTAGACTACTTTCTAGACAATTTTTATCACCTTCATGAGTTTCCCGCAGTTTGGCGATCCGTCGCTCCAACAATTGCATTCCCACTAGAGATAGTGGCTCGGGACGAGCTGGCATAATATAAAAATGGCTAGCCATAATGCCGCTCCTAGTCAGGAGGTTGTAGCCAGGGGCACAGTCAAGAATGATAAAATCATAATCATCGATCACTGGAGCCAAAATATCTTTGATCAAAGAGCCTTCAAATCCATTCCAGACATCGATAAAATCTGTATTGGGATTGTCGATAGTTTCTTGATGCAGTTTTTCTGATACCAAAAACTCATCATAGATATCAATGTCTCCAGCGAGTAAGTCTAATCCTTTGACCCAGCAGACATCGGCAGTAATCAGATCTCTGGTTTCAAATTTGTAACGAGTATTCGGTTTGAGGACTTTGGAAATCGAATAAGCGATCGTCTTTTTTTCGCGGCGAATTTTGGCAAAGTCTTGAGGTGTCACCAAGCTCAATGTCGCACTAATTTGGGTATCGAGATCTACGACGAGAACGCGCTTCCCATGCAGTTTGGCAAGACAAGCGGCGAGATTGACGGTGAGGGTAGTTTTACCGACACCTCCTTTCATATTGACCGTGGCGATAACTAGTCCCATGATGTATCTAAAATGCGATATCTGACTTTATCTGTAAGGTGCAGACCGTATCTGTAAGTACCGCTAAATATAATAGTTGGTTTCGATCGCCTTGCGATCGACTTGCACCAATCTAGTTGATATAATTTTACTCGGGAGCAATCCACACTCGATCGAGCCATCAAGCATCATGTTACATCTACCAAACTACAGGTTTGAGGCGATCGTACCAATAAACCATATTTAATTCCTTGGGCGACAGCTTGATAGGATGCTTCGAGGATATTATCAGATACGCCGATCGTCGTCCAGCGATGTAACCCATTACTCGACTCTACCAACACGCGCGTCACTGCTGAAGTCCCAGCTCCACCATCGATAATCCGCACCTTATAATCAGTCAAATAACATTTGCTTAACTCTGGGTAAAACTGACTCAATGCTTTGCGTAAGGCGGCATCTAGAGCTGATACCGGGCCATTTCCTTCAGCAGCTTCGAGGATATTTTGACCATCGACGGCGATCTTGATTGTCGCGAGTGAGTGGTGCTGGGTGGCGTTGGTGTAATCTCTTCCAGGCAGAATCGAACAATGCACCTGAAAATCCTGAATCGTAAATAGCGTTGAACTTTGACCGAGAATTTCGCGCATCAATAATTCAAAACTTGCCTCGGCTCCTTCAAATTGATAGCCTTGATATTCCAATTCTTTGAGTTTGGCTAAAATTTGGCGGGTGCGCGGATCTGATTTGGTGAGTGTCAATCCCATCTCGCTAGCTTTGATGAGGACATTACTCAATCCCGATTGTTCGGAAATGGCAATGCGGCGTTCGTTGCCAACTTGGTTAGGAGCGATATGTTCGTAGGTGAGGGGATTGCGTTCGACAGCAGAGACGTGGATGCCACCTTTGTGACTGAAGGCACACTTGCCCACAAATGCGGCATAATCATTGGGCGCAACATTGACGACTTCGCTCACAAATCTACTTACCTGAGTTAGACGAGTGAGATTTGTGTCTGTTAAGCATGAATAGCCGAGTTTGAGTTGAAGATTGGGAATAATTGAGCAGAGGTTGGCATTACCGCAGCGTTCGCCATAGCCATTAATTGTCCCCTGTACCATTGTCACCCCACAGCCGACAGCCGCGATCGCATTTGCTACGGCTAACTCACAATCATTGTGACTGTGGATGCCAAATAGTAGCTCCTGGTGAGGATCGACAACATCAATTACCTCACCGACAATTTTGGTCAGATCTTGGGGCATTGTCCCCCCATTAGTATCGCAAAATACTAGCCAATCCGCACCAGCCGCGATCGCCGTTTGCAGCGTCTGGAGCGCGTATGCTGGATTTGCCTTGTAGCCATCGAACCAATGTTCGGCATCATAAATTACCCGCCTACCTTGAGAAATCAGGTACTCGATCGAGTCTCGAATCATCTCCAGATTCTCCGCTAAATCGGTCTTCAAGCCCTCTGTAACGTGTAAATCCCAAGATTTGCCAAAAATAGTCACCCACTTGGTTTCAGCCGCAATTATCGCCGCTAACATCCGATCTTCCGCCGCCAATCCGCCTGGGCGACGAGTGGAACAAAAAGCCACAACTTCCGCCTGTAGCAACGGCTCTAACTGCAATCGTCGAAAAAACTCGCCATCTTTGGGATTGGCACCCGGCCAACCACCTTCAATCCACGGTACGCCCAACTTATCTAATTGTCTAGCAATTTTGAGTTTATCCTCAACCGATAGAGTTAATCCTTCGCGTTGTGCGCCATCGCGGAGCGTCGTATCGTAGATGTGGATCTGCTTCATATAGATGGGAGTTGGGAGATGGGAGTTGAGAGATGGGAGTTGGGAGTTGGGAGATGGGAGTTGGGAGATGGGAGTTGGGAGTTGGGAGTTGGAGATAGAATGACTGACTACGATGATAAATTGCGTGAAAATAGAATCAGCTTTAAATTTATTCGGTAATCTAGAGTTTCGCCTGACGATGCAGTAAAAGTTTAAAACTCTCTACCCTCTATCTTCTACCTTCTACCCTCTATCCTCTACCCTCTACCCTCTACCCCATGCCCCAAGTCACCGCCCAAGGAAAAAACTTTACCTGCGAAACCGGAGCCAACCTCCGCCAGGTATTAATCGCCAATGGGGTAGATCTCTACAATGGTAATGCCAAGTTTGTTAATTGTATGGGAATCGGTACCTGTGGCACCTGTGCCGTGCAGATCGAAGGTGAGGTATCGGCACCAAATTGGAAAGACACCGCCAGACGCGCATTTCCACCCCATACCGCAACTCGAAATCTTCGCCTCGCTTGTCAAACTCAAGTTTTGGGCGATATTACTGTGAGTAAATTTACAGCTTTTTGGGGACAAGGACTCGATCGAGCGTGGTAGATATAGCATCCGACTTTCGATCGACTTGAAATAGCTCAAAACCTGCGTGGTGGGTAGTGCCCACTACTAGCTAAAACCTAATTGCCCTAAAGCCTAAAGCCTAAAACCTAAAACCTAATGATGACCTTTCACATTGCCCCATTAATCAGAATTACGTTGAGCCTACTATATATCTCGCTGCTGATTCCGCTCCCCTTTCTCGCTACATTTACCCATGCCGAAGTCCCGGCTTGGCTGCTATGGGTAGGCATCGGCTGTGGATTTGTGGCCCTACAGGGGGCATTGAGCCAGCGGGTGGTAATCGACGATCGATCGATCCAAGTCAATTATCCAGGCTGGGTACCGAGTTTTTTTACTAAAAGGTGGGAATTGGCATGGAGCGATGTTAAAGAATTAAAAATGCGGACGACCGGACAGGGTGGATTAGTTTATTATTTTACTAATGGTAGTGGTGAAGGTTTTTTACTGCCGATGCGGGTGGCTGGGTTCAATCGATTGGTACAACTGATTCAAAAATATACAAATATTGATACGACTGATGTTTACCCACTTTCCCAGCCTTGGATGTATTTTGCTCTATTAGTATTGACTGGATTTTTATTGCTAACTGATACCTGGACGATTTGGACAGCACTGTCAATATAATTTACAATTTATAATTATTATGGTTGACTCATTTGCCCAACATTATCATCAGCGGACAAAATACGATCCAGAGACAATCTCATCCAAAAGTCAGGGGTTAGATTGGAGTCAGCAACCATCATCATATAAAGAATATAAAATCGGTACTGTTTACGATCTCAAACCTTATTTGCAATCCACTAAGCAAGATCCAGATAGTCTGTGGTGGCAGCGATTATCGTTGTTTTTGCTATGTAGTTATGGATTGACAGCTCGGATTCAGACGATGGGTGAGCCGATGTATTTGCGGGCGGCTCCGTCAGCAGGTGGACTATATCCAGCAGAGATTTATCTAGTAGCTAAAGGGAGTAGATTATTACCCGCCGGACTATATAATTACCAAGTCAAGGATCATACCCTCGTCCATTTTTGGTCGAATGATGTTTGGCAAAATATTCAAGTTGCTTGTTTCAACCATCCGGCTTTAAAGCTGGCAGATTTAGCACTGATTACGACTGCGGTATTCGATCGATCGGCGTGGCGATATCAAGATCGGGCATATCGGCGAATTTTTCTCGATACCGGGCACTTACTCGGTAATATCGAACTATCTGGATCGATGAATCAGTTTCGACCCTATTTTATTGGTGGTTTTATCGATCGCCAAATTGACGAATTACTTTATCTCAATCCCGAACTAGAAGGTGCTGTCACGGTCATTCCTTGTATCGATCTCAATCGTTATCCCGATCCGGCGATCGCTGCTTTCCCCGCCGGACTACCTTCTAGAATTAACTTAGAATATCCAGATTTACCCGATGGGCAACTCTTAAAATATTGCCATCAAATGACTGAAATTACTCAATTTAGTCAGCTTCCTGCCAATCCTACCGAGATTACTGCCGTTGAATTAGATGACAAATATAACTTTCCATTTTGTCTCAAAATATCGACAGTAGGACAACCAATTCTGTGGCAAAAATGCCTGAGCGATCTTCAGCCCGATCTACCACTTTCAGGATTAGAAGATACGATCCTCAAACGTCGATCGACTCGTGCCTATTCAGGTGCAGAATTGACCCTCGACGAACTCAAATCTGTATTAGATTTTACCTACCATCCCGAACACTATATCGACCAAAATCTCGACCCCAATCCCAACTACTTCGATCTAGATTTAATTGAGACATTTGTGGCAGTCTCGGGGGTAGCCGGATTGGATGAAGGCTGCTATTACTACGCGCCTAGAGCACAAGAACTCCGCCAAATTCGCTTTAAAAACTTCCGCCAAGAATTACATTATCTCTGCTTGGGACAGGAATTAGGACGTGATGCTGGAGCTGTAATTTTTCATACCGCCGACCTAAACATGGCAATCCAAAAATATGGCGATCGCGTGTATCGTTACTTACATTTAGATGCTGGACATCTAGGGCAAAGGTTGAATTTAGCCGCGATTCGATTGGATTTGGGAGTGAGTGGGATTGCCGGATTCTTTGACGATCGCGTTAATGAAGTTTTGGGGATTCCTGAAGATGAAGCAGTGTTGTATATTACTACATTGGGTCGTCCGGCTTGACACTCCCCATCGTTTCGCTTGTAACTAGACTCAGTAACACCAAAAATCGCGACGGAGCTAACATTTATGACAGCTAAAGTAACTAAAATTTGGATCTCAGCTCTGGGAGCGATTTGGGCAATGGGGCTATTAGTACCCTTATTACCAGCACTAGCAAATACCGCAACTGCCGCTACCAAAGTTAAGTCAGCCACAGTTAATCTGACTGGTACGATTAGAAAAATTGCCGTAGAAGGTACCTGTTATCAACTCGCTGCTGATGATGGTAAAAAATATGAATTGATGGGCAAGTTTCCCAAAATCGACGGGACTAGAGTGC
>JBBRVB010000125.1:0-9745 GCA_038247275.1 Chroococcales cyanobacterium | reverse complement strand
GTATTTATCGGACACTCGATCGATCCAGAATCGATCGCCACTGCTTTGTCAGATCGAGCCGTAGCTAATTTGATAAAATAAAAATAGACCGATTAAGTCGTTTAGCCAGTAGGGTGGGCACTGCCCACCAATATATTATCGATTTAAGGCAAACATCAAATATGTTGAATAAATAGCGTGATGGCATCAACTATTCACTAGCTACTAGCCACTATTCACTAATTTATGAATATTCCCCGTTTACATCCAGATACGATCGAAGAAGTTAAAGCTAAAGTCGATATTGTTGATGTCATCGGCGGACATGTCGTGCTCAAAAAACGCGGGAAGGATTATCTCGGTTCTTGTCCGTTTCATCAAGAAAAATCGCCAAGTTTTTCAGTCAGTCCCACCAAGCAAATGTATTACTGCTTTGGCTGTCAGGCGGGGGGAAATGCGATTAATTTTATGATGGAGTTGGGGAAGCAATCTTTTACAGAGGTGGTATTAGATTTAGCTCGGCGGTATCAGATTCCGGTGCAGACATTAGAACCGGAGCAACGCCAGGAATTGCAGCGGCGATTGTCACAGCGGGAGCAGTTATATGAAATCTTGGCGATAACTGCTAGCTTTTATCAGCACGCTTTAAATCAGCCGCAGGGTGAAAAAGCACTGAGCTATCTAAAAGAAGAACGTGCCTTCAGTGATGAGACGATTCAGGGGTTCAAGCTTGGTTACGCGCCCTCTGGATGGGAAACTTTAGCGAACTATCTGATCGAACAAAAGCAGTTGCCACCGCAAGCCATTATTGCAGCGGGATTAATCATTCCGCGTAAGGATGAGACTAGTTACTATGACAGATTTCGCGATCGATTGATGATTCCGATTTGCGATCTGCGGGGGCGCGTAATTGGCTTTGGTGGGCGCACTTTGAGCGACGAACAGCCCAAATATCTCAACTCGCCAGAGACAGAATTATTTGATAAGGGTAACACTTTATATGGACTCGATCGCGCGAAAGATGCGATTAGTAAAACCGATCGTGCGGTAGTAGTTGAAGGTTATTTTGATGTGATTGCGCTCCATACGGCGGGTATTGAAAGTGCCGTCGCTGCGCTCGGAACGGCATTGAGTTTAGCACAAGTCAAGCAGTTAGTTAAGTTTACCGAATCCAAACAAATTATCCTCAATTTTGATGCGGATAAAGCTGGTAATATTGCCGCCGAACGCGCGATTGGCGAAGTTACTGACTTGGCTTATCAGGGACAACTACAGCTAAGAATTCTCAATTTATCGACCGGAAAAGATGCCGATGAGTTTTTAAAAAGCCACAGTCAGCAGGATTATTTAGACTTACTCGATCGTGCGCCGCTCTGGTTGGATTGGCAGATCGATCGAGCCATCGCCGGACAGGATCTCACTCAAGCCGAACAATATCAAGCAGCTACCCAAAAAATTATTAAACTGCTCCAAAACATCACCGATGGTACCACCCGCACTCATTATCTCAAGAAGTCAGCCAGTCTCTTAAGTGCTGACGATGCGCGGATGGTACCGTTACTAATTGAGAATCTCCAAACTGCCATTAAGGGACTTAAACCACTCCCCGCACCTAAATTTGGCGGTAATCATCCACCTGTCAATCGATCGCATCCACCTAAATATCCACCACCAGCAGCTAACGACGATCCAGATCCAATTGATGCAGACAGCGACTACATTCCAGATCCCAGCCCAGCACAACCAGTAGAAATCGCGGCAGTTAGCATTCATCCCAGCCACAGACTCATCGAACAAGCTGAGAGTTTATTGCTGCGGATTTACCTCCATTATCCCCTCCACCGCTTGACAATTATCGACGCGTTAGATTCGGCAGATTTGACTTTTACGTTGGCTCATCATGGCTTTTTGTGGGAGCAGATTATCGCTCGATCTTCATCTGGTTATCACGACTCTCAACCCGAAGAAATCGATTATTTGGACGATCGATTGATTGCCAAACTGCAAGATGCGATGACAGAACATCCAGTGAGATCTAGTCAAGTCAAACATCTATTCAATCTTGACGAGCATACTGCTGAAGAGATCCAGCGATCGCCACTAGTATTACGGGCGGCGATCGCATGTCTCGAAAAATTTGCCTGCGAACAAAAGCGCAAATACTATTTAAATAAGTTGCAGAGCCAGGAACCGGAAGATTTAGTCAAGAAAGTTGAATATTATCAATTATTCACGACAATTCAAACACGCTTACAGGAACTAGCACAACTCAGAACTGTAACTATTGAGGATCTGATATCTTTTTCATTCAGTTGACAGTTGACTCACATCTTGCATCAAAACATAGTTACTAGTGTTTTAGAGGATAGGGGATAGGGGATAGGGGATAGCGAAAAGTGCGGGAACAAGGGCTATTTTTTGCAACTGTCAACTGTCAACTGTTTAAACTTGGCGTTTTTAAGATGGTGGGAATGGCTGTTAAAATCCGATCGACTATTTCTTCAGGCGTGAGATGACGATCGATCGAGATGTGCAGATCGGCTTCAGCGTATCGGTGACGACGTTCCGATCGGATGCGTGCTAATTTGGTCTGAAGGTCTTCATCTGTGGCGAGGAGTGGACGGGTGGTGTCACCCTGAAGACGTTCGACGAGGAGATCTACAGATGGATCGAGCCAGATAACTAAGCCTTGATGGAGGTGATTCCAGTTTTCAGGCTCGATGGCGATGCCGCCACCTGTGGCGACGATGAGGCGCACATAAGCGGAGACTTCAGCAAGGACTTGGGTTTCGATTTTGCGAAATTCTGGTTCGCCGACGGTTTGGAAGAGTTCGGCAATGCTTTGAGAGACTAACTTTTCGATCGTGGTATCGGTATCGAGAAAATTGTAGCCCAATTGAGTGGCAAGTAATGGGCCGATGGTACTTTTACCACAACCCATCATGCCGATGAGATAAATATTTAGTCCTTGTAAGTCGAACATACAAATTCGAGTGATGCAAAAATTGAGGACTGGGGACTGGGGACTGGGGACTGGGGTGTGGGGTTTCGATCCGAAATCCATCCTCTACCCTCTACCCTCTACCCTCTACCCCCTAAATTACTTCTTAGTCACATCGACTGCTTCGATTTCGCTGAGGCGAAAGGTGACCATTTTATCCCAGTTACCGCCTTCAAAGAGCACCGCTACTTTGCCGTCGGTGATTCGTTGGACTAATCCTTGGAATCCGTAGTAGATATCGTTGATATTTTTGACGCGGATGGTATCACCTGGCAAAATCATGAGGATAGCGCAGTTAAATGAACAATTAATCTTTAGTGTAGCTTAAAGAGCTATTCAACGATCGCGATGACGATCGCCAGAATTAGCTCTTAGTCTGGTTGCGGGGGAGAGAGCAAGCAGATCAGATTATCTTCTTTGATATGGATGGCTTTGCGTTCTTCGCGCAATTCCTTCATCAGCCTGGTAACTGTGACGCGGGTAGTGCCGATGGCACTGGCAATTTGGGCGTGAGTGAGGGGGAATGGTAAGAAATACCCTTCTTTACAGGGTTCGCCAAATTCTTCGATCAAGAGGGTGAGATAGCCCAGTAGGCGTTCGATCGTGTGGCGTTGTCCCAGAGTATTGAGCCATAATAATTTCCGTTGGTGTTGATAACGAAAAGAGTCGAGGATCTCGCGCCGAAAACTGGGGAAGTTTTCGAGATCGTGCCAGTACATCCAGAAGATTGAAGTGTTATCTGTATGGGCAAAGGCTTGGAGCGTAAACGGCGATCGATCGATAATTTCAAATGGTTGCCCCGCGCCGACAAAACCGAGGAAAGTTTCATCGCCGCTATGAAGTTGGAACTCGATCGGGGTACTATTTTGGTGGGGATATGCTGGTGGTTCCGATTCCGCCGTCCCATTCAGGCGGATGGTACCACGCTGAACTAGGTATAGTAAACCCGATCGAGTCGGAATCTGAGCATCTTTGGCAAACGTTCGGTAACGGTAGTGTTCTTGTGCCCAATCTAGGAGTCGGTGCCAAGTTGAAAACGAACGAGTATTGTTTTTGGGTGGGGTAGATGATGAGTGCATAACAAACCAGCAGAACGGCACATGATTTTCAATGATTCTACATGTATTTTGATGTAGTGAATCATTTTATTTGGTCTGGAATGTACTACGTAAATTTGCGACCGGGGTATGAACGTGAAGATTTTTCCTGGCTCAGACCCGATTTTACTACCAATGTCACCGACAATTGCGGGCGCGATTGCCGACTATTTGCAGTTGATGGTTCCGCAATTTTACGTAAGCTCACCACATAATTGTGACAATTTAGCTACTGAGTCAGCTTCAGACAGGTCTTGGCATTGGCAGTGTAAATCTTCGATTAGGTTAGTGACAACATCACCATACCAGTATGTCAGCACGATCGCACATCGATTGGCGGCAAAATCATCATTTAATTTCCTAGAAATCTGTCAAAATTTTGCAGCTACGGGATGTGCCGATCCAAGTTCCGCGCTGAAATCCGATTGCTGGTATAACGAGGCGGGGTATATTTATGTTCGAGTTACCGTTGAATCGATCGAGCGGTGGCTAAATTATATCCACGATTTGCCACTCAATTTGCAGCGAAATCCCGAGTGTCGATCGGCCGCTAGTGTGGCGATCTACGCACATGCCCGTTGCTGTTCGTGCTTGAAATTGGCGGCGGCTGAGAAATTAGCGATCGTTACGGATGATTGGCAAATTGTCGCCCCAGAAGGCGTTGGCGTAGCCTCTCCTGTGGAGAGTCGAGCTTGCCATGAAAATCCGCTGGGAGCAGTGGTAAAGAGCCAATTCGAGCATCCAACAGAGCAACGACTAATTCAGGTCTTAATGAGGGTTTTAGACAGTATCTACGCGCAAAGTTGGGTAGGCTCAGTCGGGGTTGTCAGCCAGCCGCAAATCGGGCAGCAACGATCGCCAAATTGGGATAAATTAACGCTCGATCTGGCTCAAAGTTGGCTGGAGTTTTATCGTTACTGTCAGATCTTCGGCGATGTCAAAAATCACCACCCACGCCTAGCAGTTGCTAGATGTCAGCTCACCGCGATCGCTCGTCGTTATTTACAGCTACTGTTAGAAAATTATCTCGGTGTGAGTGCCGCGATCGAATTGTAGGAATTTAGGGGATAGGGAATAGGGGGTAGGGAATAGGGGGTAGTGAGAATTTCAGATGAAAACAGTACTAATAAAGACTGTAATTTTACTTTCACATGAGATCTATTCTCGATCGATATTGCGATAGGTAAACTACCTAAAACCTTACTGGTGGGCATTGCCCACCCTACTGGCTCCAAAAATATCAATTATCAATTATCAATTATTAATTATTTATTCATCCCCTACCATTGCCGAGCGACCTTGTTTGCCGAGCCGGACAACTAAAAAGTAACCAAAAGATAGGGTATAAATAGCTAAACCCAAGATGGCCAGCAAGCTGAGGAATTCTGGCTTGGAGTTGGCATGAAAAAATTGGTAATAGAGCCAGGATGGTTGGAACCAAGCCTGACACTCATCGGTTTGGGCACTACCAAAGGCGCAGGACAGAAAGGGCACGAGCGCAAGCGCACTCACGGTAGAGTAAAGTGTAGTTGCCCATCGCCAAGCTGTGAAGCCGAGCTTGAGTGGACGATCGGGTAAATCGGCAATCTCTTCGTTAAGATCTGCCCAGAACCATAATGACAGTGGAATCAATGTTTGCGCGACAAAAGACGTGACAAAACTAATTGATAAGCCACCAATCTGTAAATACACGGTAATTACCAATAGACTGGCAACCCGCCAATAGATCGTCAATAAATGCTGGATTACTACCGTTTTTTGAGCGAATGCCCACAGTAGTAGAATCAGTGGGATCAGCACTGTAAATATTACCGCCAATCGAAAATCCATCCAGATTAACGGTTGAAACCACAGTTGAGTTTGATTAGGCATGAGCTAGATCTAAAAATAGGTAGTTTGCTCGGGGTGATGGGTTTGTGAGTATTTACCCAATCCCACAGATTTACTCTCCCAATCTTGACATAAATTGCGTCAATCTAGACTTTAGGTTTTAGGCTTTAGGCTTTAGGGTTTAGAGTTTAGAGTTTGGGGCTTGGGGTTTGGGTTTCTAGGCTTTAGGGTTTGAGGCTCTAGGCTCTGGACTTATGGGTACGATCGAATAATTTGCCGATCCCTAGATCGCGCTTGAAGATATCGTGCAGGAGTACGTAAAAGCAAGGGATGATAAAGAGTGTCAGCAGGGTGGAGAGGGTTAAACCAGCGAAAACGACAATCCCTAATGGTTGCAAAAATTCCGAGCCTTCACCGATGCCGAGGGCGAGGGGGAACAGTCCCAAGACGGTGGTGATGGTCGTCATCAGGATCGGGCGGAGGCGTTGGGGCGCGGCTTTCAGGATGGCACTGGGTCGATCTAGTCCTGATTCGGCACGAATTTGGTTGGCGGTTTCGACCATGATAATGGCGTTGTTGACGACGATGCCCACTAGTAGCACTGCACCGACGACGACGGTAATCCCGATCGCGGTTTGGGTAATATACAAGCCAAAAATCCCGCCGACGAGGGCGAGGGGGACGGTGAGAATAATCACCAGTGGATCGATAATCGAGTTGTATTGTACTGCCATGACGACGAACACCAAAAAGGCTGCTAAACTGCCCAGGGAGACTAAGGCACTTTGGAGTTCTTGGTTGGTTTGTCCGGCGTAGCTGGGTAATACCGTGATGCCGTCGGGCAGATCTAGGGTCGAGACTACTTGCTGGACTTCGGCGAGGGCGGCACCCAGACTCGCACCTTTAGTGAGGTTACCGGCGATGAGAAATACGGGGCGTTGGTTGATGCGTTGAATTTCACCTGGTGCTTGTCCCTCACTAATCGTCGCGACATCGCTTAGGCGGATGAGAGCATTATTGTTGACAAATAGCGGCAGTTGTGCAAGCTGAGAGGGTTGCTTGAGCAGATCCTGGTTCAATTGCACGCGCACGTCCACTAGCCGCTCGTTCCGCTGCAATTGCGTGGGTACCGAACCTTCAAGCGCGGTTTGGATCGTGCTACCGATCGCTTGAGTCGTCAGACCCAGCTCACTAGCGCGTTTCCAGTTGGGGCGAATTTGGATTTCAGGCTGGCGATCGTCAGCATCGGGTCGGAAGGCCGCTAATTTCACGCGATCGTCTAGTGCTGCCAATACTTGCCGTCCGGCTTGTTTGAGTACTTCCGAGTCTTGCCCCTCAAGGACGACATCGACATCGGCACCGCGCAGGGGGGAGTTACTGAGGGTTAAGCCACGCACTGAGCCGGCAGATACGCGGACGCGAATCCCGGCGAGGTTGAGTTGATTCATTGCCCGCGTGGTGCGATCGGTAAATTCCTGGATATTGGTACCGGCTTTGAGGGTGACACTGCTCGAACTCCGGGCGGGATTGGCAGATACGGTAGTCCCAAACAGCGCACCGCCAGTAGTAGTGAAGACATATTCTGTCTCTGGTTGTTTGAGTAATACATCATCAACTGCTGCCATCACGCGGCGATTGGTGGCGAGGGAGGTACCGGAGGGAAATTGGACGTTGACGTTTGCTTGTCCGGTACTAATCCGAGGGAGAATTTCTTGGGGAATTTGCCCCACCATCAGGGCACCACTACCGCCTAAAAAGATCGATGCAGCGATGACGACGATCGCCGGACGGCGGATGACTTTGGCGAGGATATTGCCATACGATCGCGTGCCGCCTTCAAGTTTTTGGCTGAATGTCCGTAATGCCCACAGCCGATTTAAGCCACTCGATCGCTCGATCGAGAATAATCGGGCTGAGAGCATCGGGACGACAGTAAGGGCGACAATTAGGGAGGCAGTTATCGCAAAACAAATCGTCAGAACTAGCTCGTTAAATAGTAGCGAAACAAAGCCGCCCACCAGGACAAACGGGAGCACCGAGACTAAATTTGTCGCCGTCGCAGCGACTAGCGATGATTCTACCTCCCGGCTACTCTCTTCGACGGCGGCGATCGCCTCACTGGCATAATCACCAGCATGATGACCGTGTTCGCGATCGAGTTTCAGTGCGGCGACCCGGTTACTGACATTTTCAAGAATGACGATCGAAGTATCGATCGCTTGTCCGACACTGATTGCCAGTCCCCCCAAACTAAAAATATTCAGTGAGAAGCCCGCTAACTTCATCACGATCGCCGCAGCCAGGGTACAGAGTGGAATCGTCAGGGCGATAATCAACGTCTGGCGTAAAGAGCCAAGGAAGATAAACACCGAAATCGCCGCTAAGAGGGCACCAGATAGCCCAGAAGTAATCACATTCGCCAGGGAGTTACGAATGAACTTCGACTCATCTAACGTCGGTGTGACGACCATATCGGCGGGGATCGTCCCCGATCGCCGTAATGCCTCGATCCGCTGTTTGACAGCATCTACAACCGATACCGTATTGGCATCCGACTGTTTCTGGATGCTGATTTTGACTGCTTTCTGACGATTGAGATCGACCAGTACCCGCTCCTCTTCAGTACCATCGATGACCTGGGCAAAATCTCGCAAGTAGACCCGCTGCATCGGGACTGGAGTAGCACTAGATTGGGGTGTAGTAGTAGTCGCTATCGTTTGTCCCCCAGTCGCAAATGCGAGATCGCGAATCTCGCTGGCATTCTGAAAGCGTCCGACGGCACGGGTGAGGGGTTCGGAATTGTCACCGCGAATGCGTCCGCCAGAGACATCTTGATTGCGTTGGGTGAGTTGCTCCAAAACATTGGGGAGGCTAATTCCCAGCGATTGGAGCCGATTGAGGTCGATATTGACGCGGACTTCCTCTTGGACACCACCAGAAACAGCGGCAGCAGCCACGCCAGGGACGATACTCAGTTCGCGCGCGAGTTCTTCATCGGCAAAGATCCGCAGGTCTACAGCTTGAAGCGAAGGCGCAGTCAGAGCCAGTTCATAGACAGGGAGCTGAGAAGGATCGAATTTAAATAGGCGAGGTTCCTCGATCGAGTCGGGTAACTGGTTGCGGTTGCGGTTAAAAGCGGCGGTAGTATCGTTCAGGGCTTGGTCTATATTACTGCCAGGGTTAAAATACAGGTCGAGGTTGACTTGTCCCTCACGGGTTTGGGAGTAGATTTGGACAACACCATCGGTGGTAGACAGGGCTTCTTCCAGGGGGCGGGTGATTTCATCGATCGCGACTTCCGGGGAAATTCCCGGTGCCTCCAAGCGAACGCCGATCCGAGGATAAGTAATCGACGGGAGCAGATCGACGGGCAATTGAGTAATAAAGAAGATCCCCACCACGATGACAGTCAGCGTCAGCATCAGGGTACCGATATACTGCCGGATCGAGAGGGTACTAAGGCTAAAGCCGGAGGTAGGAGGGTTTTGCATCGATCGATTAGTTGCTAGATTAGAAAATAATGCCGGGATTCAATCCTCGTTAATTCCCCACTCAAGATTTACGAGGAATGGACGTTTCGATCGTCCCATTTACTCAACATATATAAGTAAGTAGATGCAATTAATTACAGAACAAGTTATGTCTCAAACCTAGCTGGTGGGCAGTGTCCACCCTACTTATAACGTTAATTAGTAACTTCCAACTAAAATCCAGAATGGAGCGAATGCCGCACTCCGCATCATACAGATCGAACCTTACGCAGGAGAGTTTGAGAAGGCGGCGATTTGCGCTCGTCGGGTTCCCCGACGGTTTAGCAAATCAAGACAGCGTTCCGCCT
>JBBRVB010000124.1:0-9755 GCA_038247275.1 Chroococcales cyanobacterium | reverse complement strand
GGAATGGAGGAGGCTCTGCCAACGAGATAGAGGCGCAAACGCAGAGAAGGAAGCTACCTAATCTTCTTCCTTCTCTGCGTCCTCTGCACCTCTGCGGTTTAAAAAAAGGGTGCCTGACATAGCTGGAGTATTTAGTGTTGGTGATTTAAGCCCATCTCCCAAATTTGGGCTGAAGGGCTAATACTTTTACACCTTTAACAGCTCTGCACCTTCAACCACCTTCGCCGAGACGATTTTATCATTGGCTTTGAGTTGTCCGAGCACTTCTTGTCCGGCGGTAACATAGCCAAACACAGCGTAGCGACCGTCGAGGAGATTGCGTCCAGCAGGAGTTAATTCTGGCTCAAATAGGAAGAAGAAAAATTGCGATGAGCCACCATTGGGGTCATTTTCAGGACGTGCCATCGCCAAGGCACCATAGGATGAGAAAGGTAGCACGGGTTCTTCGCGAAATCTGCCAGCATCTTCCATCGTAATCCCATACATCGGCTCCTTATCGCCTTTGACCATCACTTCGAGCGGTACCGCCCGATACTTCTTGGTTGTGGGATCGATAAAACCGACTTCTTTCCCTGGTGGATCGCCAATTTGGAGCACATAATCATTTTCAGCTCGGGTAAAAGCTAAATCGTTGTAAAATCCGCGATTGACGAGATCGACGAAGTTACCAGCCGTAACTGGCGCACTATAGCCATCGACAACGAGATTAATATCACCTTTGGTAGTTGTGAGCGCGATCGTCGCCCGACCATATAATTGCGGTAGACTGTTATATTCTGCGGGTACTGTATAGGGGAAACCCGTCACCATCGCGGCTTCGAGCGTGCCAAGCTGAGACAGAGCCTTGGCGCGTTCGGCTTGTACCTGCGGCTTATCCTTGGCTGCTGTGGCAATCGCTAGTGCCTCAACATTGGTTTGAATCTCGTTGAGTAGAGTTTGGGCTTGAGCTTGTCTAGCTTCAGGAACGCCTTTGAGGATATCGGCTTGTTTGGTTTTGACGATGACAGCCGCTTTCTTAACATCACTATTAATCGTACTCCACTGCTTACCACGCAAATGGTTGGAAATATCTTCCAAACTGTTTTGAAGATCCCGTACTGGCTTATTATCTAGCGGGAGTGCATAGCGGAGGATCGCTTGTCCATCGGTAATCGCATTCCCCGATGGGAGTAGTGTGGCCGCACTAATCCCCGCAGATATCGTCAGTAGTAGCATTGCCACTACTCCAGTCCGCAACCAATGTTGCCAGCGGCTGAGTATAGAATTTTTGCTTGTTTGCATCTGTAAAAAAATATTTATATAGTCCAACCTTCTCATCTTGCCACATCTACGCCCCTGTCAGTCCTGGGATTTTGCGTGATGGAGGGAGTTTGATGTCGATCGCGGAAATTGTGTCCTTCTTCAAGCTGTCTGTCACTATAGATCGATCGCCATAACCTCGCCTCGATCGCTCGATCGGTAACTTATCTAGCTCGTTGTTGCTGAACTTTTTTAGCTACTACCAGTTGATTTTGATTGTCTACTTGGCGACTGGGATTGTATCGTTGAAATAGATCGGCGGGTATAAGATAAATCGTGTCTAATTTGGCTAATCGCTCTAATAAAATTGGTGAGCCGGCGATCGTGTCGAGATTGAGTTGTTGCTGAATATATCGATTTAAACCCAGCTTTTATACCCGAGTCTCTGCGGTTAAAGCAATCTCATGACTGATTTGAAATTGTTATAATTTCTCGTTTAATATCGTCATAAGCTGTCACTCATTTAAATTACTAGTTGGAAAAGGCAGAAGGCAGAAGGGAGAAGGGAGAAGGAATGCCCGATAATGTGTTTTAGATGTTCGACAGCTTAGAGCATCAAACGGTAAGTGACAACCCAATTATTAATTATCAATTACTAATTATTAATCAATTTAACTATCTTCAGGTTCGATATTTATCAACAGATCTAGATTTGATAAATCGTGACTTTCTACATCTGAATCTGAACTGAGAACCAAGCTATCAGTATGAGCTTCTAAATATAGATTGAGTTGTTGCAATTCGGCAACATTCAAGTCTGGCGGGTTGAGGACGTGGTAAATCGATCCACCCACAACTCCAGTCACAATGAGCAAGATCGCACTAGTCAGGTATCGCCGTAAAGAGTAGGAATGTTGTTTAGTTTCTACAGGCGGAGGATTGATTTCTGCCATTAGTAGATCTTCTAAATCGGAGTGTGGTGGTGGTGCGATCGAACGATGCTGACGCAAGAAATTAGTTAGTTGAAGATCTTCATCTGGCAAGTTATTCATCTAATATTAGTATCCTTTAGATTAGACAATCAGGTTTAATTAGTTAAAAATTCAATCATATATTATACCTAATGTTAAGATAGTGGGCAGTGCCCACGATCCAAAATTACAAAACTATAAAACTGTTTTTAGGTCGCGATTTAGATAGCTCATAACTAGATTTGTACCCCCGCTGCTACCAAGAATTTTCGCATTCCACTTCGAGCATGAAACAATCGTGATTTGACTGTACCGACGGGGATTTCGAGGATTTCAGCTACTTCTTTTTGTGGGAGTTCTTCGAGATCGTGTAATACTAACACCGATCGATGTTCTTCACTGAGACAACTCAAACCTTTGCGTACCAAATCTTGATAGTGAAGCTGCATCATGTCAGGATCGTCATGTTGAGTTGCGACACTGTGCCCGATCGTTTCCAGACGCGATCGATCTCGTGCTAAAGTTTGACGGCGATCTGTGGCAACATTCCAAGCAATTCGATATAGCCAAGTAGAAAATTGTGAACTTTGGCGAAATTTTGGCAATCCTTTCCACGCGCGTAAAAATACCTCCTGTGTCAAGTCATCTAGCATCGGGAAATCGCAAAGTTGATAGAGGATTTGGCGAACGCGACATTGATGACGACGATACAATAGTTGAAAACTCTGGCGATCTCCCGCTACACAGCGGTTGACTAAGATGTCATCAGCCACTGAGTTTGTCCGATCTTCCACGCCTAAGATCGCCTCACACACCTGAGATTTCGATTCATAACGATTGGTTCACGCTCTTTTCTACACCAGGTTAGACTGGAGATCGATCGAGAAGGTTCATTCGTGATGACTGCTTTAGAGGCGATCGATTCAATATTATCAGCCTCCAGCCGCAGCACAGACATCAAAATTAGGTTTTGCAAAGTAAATATGACACGCCAACCTGTCTGGGAAAAAGAAATCAGTGATGTCTTTACCTTAGTGGAGTATCCAGCTACGCCCGATGAGCCACATTGCTTGATTATTGGCGGTAGTAGTGTAGATGAAAACCGATCGAAAACGCTCTCAATTTTCTTTCTGGATTGGGGAGTCGATCGAGAAACTATCAGCAATATTCAGTGCTGGGCAGTGTTTCAAGCCGTGCTGGAAGTTGGTATTGTCGATGAGATGTCTGGGTTTACATTCCATGAGGCGCTCAAGTGGGCGAGTGATTAGATATCAAAACTAAATCGCCCACATGAAGCTCGAATCAGAGTAATCGATCGAGTTCTTTATTTTCCTTGATTTTATTGACGATCTGTTTGATTTCTTGAGTGCGATCTTTAGCGACAATCAAGGTGACATCACCATCGCGGACGACGACGACATCTTCTAGTCCGATCGTCACTACCACCTCATGGGGATTACTCGCATAGAGTACCGATCCTTGGGTGTCGATACAAACATGATTGGCTAATTCGACGTTAATATTATCCCCTTTGAGGAGCCGCTCGATCGCATTCCAATCACCTAAGTCATCCCAACCAAAATCAGCCGGAATTACATAGGTTAATTTGGTTTTTTCCATCAAGGCGTAATCAATACTGATTTTTGGTAGGGTGGGATAAATACTCACACCTTGTTCGATCAGTAACTGCATCAATTCTGGTGCATATAGCTTCAATTCGCCGATGGCAGTTTTGGCTTTGAAAATAAAGATGCCGCTATTCCAGGTATACTCGCCACTAGCAATAAAATCTTTGGCGGTAGCAAGATCGGGCTTTTCGGTAAATCGCAGGGCTTGATAGGTTGGTAACTGTCCATACTCACCGCTGGCTGCGCCCTGCTGAATATAACCGTAACCAATCGAGGGAAAACTCGGCGTGATGCCCAATGTGACGATCGCCTCCTGAGTGTCCGCCAATGCTACCGCCGCCGCGATCGTGTTGGCAAAAGCATCCACATCCGCAATCCACGCATCGGCTGGAAAAAACCCAATGATGACATCATCCCCATAGCGTTTAGCGACTTCCAAACTCGCCCATGCCACCGCCGCCGCCGTATCTCTACCTTCTGGTTCGGCGAGTAAATTAGCTGCTGGAAGACTGGGTAATTGCTCCTGAACGCCCGTTTCCAGCAATTTTGATGTAATTACCCAAATATCATCCCAACTACCCACGATCGGCACCAGTCTCTTAGCTGTAGCTTGGAGCAAACTTTCACCACTGCCATCGAGACAGAGAAATTGTTTGGGACGATGTTTGCGGCTGAGGGGCCAAAACCGTTCACCTTTACCGCCAGCCAGAATTACAGGGACAAATTTTGGTTGCATGAGATCTAGAGATAGCTAAATTTTACTTGCGGACGCGCGTAATTAATTTACACTACCATGACAACTGAGTCAGTTATGGCGATCGACCATCCGTAGCTAACGAGACACTCCCGGTTATCTAAAATTTAGGGTAGAGACAATTCGTGATTGCCCCTACCCTAGATTGCTAGCTAAAATTTAGATGTCGAAATTAGGCAGGATTAACTTGTGGTTGACGGTGGAGGAGATTAATCACTGCGGTTTTTTCTAGCAGTCCGACTAAAATACCCTCGCTATTGGTGACACTCAGTGTCGTAACTTTTTTGGCTTCTAATTGTTCGATCGCTTGTAATAAAGGTACATCGCTGATAATCACTGTCGATGGCTCGATCGATTGCATGATTTCATTGACTGCTGTATGCGCCCAGCGATCGGAGCGAACATCTTTGAGTGCGTCTAGTGCCAGTTCGCCGACTAGGTGCCCAGATTCATCGGTAACGAGGAACTTTTGCCAATTGCTACCAGCGAGTGTCCGTTGGTCTACAAATTCGCGCAGAGTAATATCATCGCGGATAATCGGACTATTGGGGGTCACTGCATCAGCGACAGTCATGCCAGTGAGCCGTTCTTGGACGCGGGCAAACTGGGCAGATTTACCAGCGTTTTGTAATAGGAACGAACCGATGAGTAGATACCAGATATTATTAAAGCTACCATACAAGAAGATTGGTACTAATCCTGAAGCGATCGCAACCCACCCAAAACCTTGACCGACGATACTGGCGATTTTGACACCTTTGTACTGATTGCCGGTGACTTTCCAGACGATCGCTTTGAGGATATTCCCACCATCGAGGGGTAAGCCAGGAATCAGGTTGAATAAACCCAGCGATAAGTTAATTGCCGCAAGGACGGCGGTAATTGCCGCGACAGGGCCAGTCAGATGACCGACAACGCCAAGTGTCGTCAGGACACCAAATAATACTAAGCTAACTGCGGGGCCAGCGATCGCGACCCAAAAGGCAGCCGCTGGGCTGTCGGATTCTTTTTCGAGGCTAGCTAATCCGCCAAAGATAAACAGCGTAATCGAATCGACTTTGATGCCCTGTCTAATCGCGACAAAGCTGTGTCCCAGCTCGTGGGCGAGTACGGAGCTAAATAATAGTAAAGCAGTAACCAATCCCAATAGGAAGGGACTAGCACCTGGTAAATACGGAAACTGTGCTGCCAACCCTTCGCCATAAGTCCACGTCACCAGTCCCAATACTAGGAACCAAGTGGGATTGATATAGAAAGGGATACCAAACAACGAACCAACCCGGATACCATTCATCACAACGACCTCTAAATCTGAGTCTACGAGCGATACTCTGCTCGCTTTTCTCTATTGTAACTAAATATTAAGCAGTCTCTCATGACTGCGACGGCGTAATATCCGTCAGTGGCGAGTTCGGTTGCCAGAAGTAGCTTGGAGCCTCAAGTTGGCACAGCAACATCATCAGGAGGAATGCCCCGATCGACCTAGACGATCGCCGCTGCGGCACTAGTGACAAATGGCTAGATCGATCGACCTCTTGCCAACTACAATCTGTGTGATTTTCGTTCCAAGCTACGCCAACGAGCCATAAATCGCTATGCTAGAGCAGAACATCATCGAACAACGCGATATGAGCTTAGAATATCCCGAAAATTTACGCTACGTCGATACCCATGAGTATGTAGATTTAGCCATAGACATCGCTAAAATCGGTGTGAGTGCCTTTGCGGTCGATCAGTTGGGAGATATTGTATTTGTCGAATTACCAGAGGTTGGAGACATGATTACTAAAGGCACTGCCTTTGGATCGATCGAGTCTGTCAAAGCCGTCGAAGATCTCAAAGCCCCGATTAGTGGCAAAGTCATCAACCGCAATGATCGAGCGATCGATGCCCCAGAAATCATCAGCACCGATCCCTATATCACGGGCTGGCTACTCGAAGTCCAAGTAGCATCTGCTAGTGAACTTGAAGGTACCTACTCGGCGGCTGAATATCGCGCTAAAGTCGAAGGTGTATAGGGACTCAACCGATCGCATCGAGACGATCTCGATCGGGTTAGATTGCCCAAATCAGCGATTTTGCATACCCAAAATCGATCGAATCTATTACATTTAAGTACAGTATTCCCCACCACTCTGACTTCTATGACTCAATCTCTACCTCGGGTTACTCAGGCAACAACCGCTGCTCCAGGGGAGCAGCTTTTGCTAAGACAAAGGGCGACTACAGCTAATCCTTGGGCAAATGCTGAGTTTATTCAGCGGCATATTGGGCCACAGCCAGCAGATATCGATAAAATGTTGGGGATACTGGGTGTAGCTAGTTTGGATGAGTTAATCGATCGCACTGTACCAGCCGCGATTCAATTGCAGCAACCTTTGGCAATTGAAACGGTCAAGAGTGAGTATGCAGTATTAAATCAGCTCAAACAAATTGCCTCAAAAAATCAAGTTTTTCGCTCTTATATTGGGATGGGTTATGCCAATTGCATCACCCCGACAGTGATCCAAAGAAACATTTTAGAGAATCCAGGTTGGTACACTCAATATACACCCTACCAACCAGAAATTTCTCAAGGGAGACTCGAAGCTTTACTCAATTATCAGACCGTAATTATGGATCTGACCGGGATGGCGATCGCCAATGCGTCTCTGCTGGATGAAGGTACCGCAGCAGCCGAAGCGATGAGTATGAGCTATGGCATTCAGAAGACTAAATTTAATACTTTCTGGATTTCTGAAGCCTGTCATCCCCAGACGATTGATGTTATTAAAACTCGTGCGATTCCATTAGGGATTGAAGTTGTAGTTGGCGACCACAAAAATATCGATTTTAGTCAAGAAATATTTGGGATGTTGTTGCAATACCCCGCAACTGACGGAGCCATTTATGATTATGCAGAAGTAATCGAACAGGCGCACCAAGCAGGGGCAATCGTCACCGTCGCCGCCGATTTACTCAGCCTCACCTTGCTCAAGCCACCCGGAGAATTCGGTGCAGATATCGTCGTCGGAAATACCCAACGTTTCGGGATACCATTAGGTTATGGCGGGCCACATGCTGCCTACTTTGCCACCAAAGATGCTTACAAACGCCAAATCCCTGGTCGATTAGTCGGCGTATCCAAAGATAAACGCGGCAAAACAGCCCTCCGGTTAGCACTTCAAACTCGCGAACAACATATCCGCCGTGACAAGGCGACGAGTAATATTTGTACCGCCCAAGTTTTGCTAGCAATTATGGCGGGGATGTATGCGGTTTATCATGGTTCAACGGGTTTGAAATCGATCGCCACTCGCATTCACAATCTGACTACTACTCTCGCCACTGGCTTAACCACACTAGGTTACTCGATCGGCGATGCACCATATTTCGATACCCTCTGTGTGCAAGTAAATGGCAAGGCTGCGGAAATATTCGAGCGGGCAAAATCTCAACAAATTAACTTGAGATCGATCGATTCAAATAGGATCGGGATCTCGATCGATGAAACTACCACCCCCGCCGACGTGATGGACTTATGGCAGATTTTTGCAGGCGATAAAGCACCCGATTTTACCTGCTCCGAAATCGAAACTAGTAGCTCCACTTCCAGCATCCAAGCCTCCACATTAGCGCGTACCTCCGAGTATCTCACCCACCCAGTTTTCAATATTTACCACTCGGAAACCGAATTGCTGCGGTATATTACCCGCCTGCAATCCAAGGATCTGTCCCTCACTCACGGGATGATTCCCCTCGGTTCCTGCACCATGAAACTCAACTCCACATCGGAGATGGTACCAGTAACTTGGGCAGAATTCGGTCAAATTCACCCCTTCGCACCTGTGGAACAGGCGCAAGGCTATCAAGTGTTATTTGACGATCTCGAACGCTGGCTGGCGGAGATTACCGGCTTTAGTGCGATCTCCCTCCAACCCAATGCTGGATCTCAAGGTGAATATGCTGGGTTATTAGTCATCCGCGAATATCACCACCAACGTGGCGATGTCGATCGCAATGTCTGCCTGATTCCCCAATCCGCTCACGGTACCAACCCCGCCAGCGCAGTCATGGCAGGAATGCAAGTAGTCCCGATCGCGTGCGACAATGATGGCAACATCGACGTTGAAGACTTACGCGCCAAAGCCACCAAACATGCGGACAAATTAGCCGCCCTGATGGTAACGTATCCCTCCACCCACGGCGTATTTGAAGAAGAAATTGTCGAGATTTGCGCGATCGTTCACGAGCATGGCGGACAAGTCTACATGGACGGAGCCAACCTCAACGCCCAAGTCGGTTTATGTCGTCCTGGTGACTTCGGTGCCGATGTCTGTCACCTCAACCTCCACAAAACCTTCTGCATTCCCCACGGTGGTGGCGGCCCAGGTATGGGACCGATCGGTGTGATGGCACATCTCGCCCCCTATCTCCCCACCCACAAAGTTATCCCCACAGGCGGCAGCCAAGGCATCGGAGCCGTCTCCGCCGCTCCTTGGAGTAGTGCGAGCATTTTACCGATTTCCTGGGTCTACATCGCCCTCATGGGTGGAGCGGGTCTGAAATTAGCCACCGAAGTTGCCATCCTCAACGCCAACTACATCGCTAAACGGTTAGAAAATCACTACGCCGTCCTCTACAAAGGCACCAACGGCTTCGTCGCCCACGAGTGCATCCTCGACCTGCGGGAATTCAAAAAGACCGCCGACATCGAAGTCGATGACATCGCCAAACGCCTGATCGATTATGGTTTCCATCCCCCCACCGTATCTTGGCCAGTCGCTGGAACCGTCATGGTAGAACCCACCGAAAGCGAATCCTTGGCAGAACTCGACAGGTTTTGCGATGCGATGATCGCTATCCGTGAAGAAATCCGCGAAATCGAAATTGGTAATGTCGATAAACAAAACAACGCCCTGAAAAATGCCCCACACACGATCGTCGATTTGGTCGATGCTAATTGGGATCGTCCCTACAGTCGGGAGCAAGCGGTATATCCAGTAGCAGGGTTGCAGGATTACAAGTTCTGGCCAGCGGTAGGTCGGATCGATCAAGCTTATGGGGACAGGAATCTAGTCTGTTCTTGTCTGCCGATGGATGCCTATAGTCAGGAGTAGTCGCCTGAAAATCCCCTCCTCGGAGGGGTGCCCGACAGGGCGGGGTGGGTGGATATTCGCTACT
>JBBRVB010000123.1:0-9852 GCA_038247275.1 Chroococcales cyanobacterium | reverse complement strand
CATTGTGGGTTACGGGGTTCGCCGCCTATTAAATTGGGTGCAACCCTTGCGATGCCCGCGACGGGGGATTTTTTCCCCCGTCCGGGACGGGGGACTTCGCATCACTAGCGGCGACTTCAGTCGTCAGCAGTTCTTAACCAAGAGGTATTGACTCACCCTCAAGCTTTACTTATCAGGTGTTTTGCAATATTGAGTAATTCCTGTCGCCAAATCGCGTTCGGGACTGAAAATATTGTTTGATTTTCGTAACCCTTCGTGTACCTTAGTCGATTTCCGTTCTTTGAGGCTGACTACGAGTTGCTTGTTGATTTCTGCACCACTTTGATACATAGACAAGAACTGTGTTTTGTATGTTTTGAGCTTTTCATCACTAAGATTTACCGAACTCATATCCTTTGCCGCTTTATCAAAAACGTTGACCAGTTTTTCGACAATTTGCACATCACCAATGGTGCCAGCATTAGTAGTCGTCTTGGTATCGATCACTGTTTGATTGATGACTTTAATCATGTCAGCGCACTGGGATACCTTGCCACTGCTACAGCTTACCGTCACCAAGCTAATCGCGATCGCACCGCACACAACTGCAATCTGTCGAATGCCGAATTTCATTAACGCTACCTCACAACACGCATTAAATGTTCTCAATCTTAGCCGATAACCGGTCACCGATCTCGATCGACTTTTAACTACTCTATATTCTAGTGACAAATTAGATCGAGCATCGTAAATAGTGGATAGTCAATAGTCAATATTGAGCAACTCATCGCTCTCAATTATCTATTTTTTAGGTAAGAAGAGAGTAGCTCAAAATTGGTCTTTACGCCCACGAATTCGGGCAAAGGTTTCGATCTCATCATGACTGCCGACACTGGCTTGGAGTGGGGCTGTATCCCAGCGTAAGAAGGGATTAGTCCGCTTCTCAATGCCGAGATTGGTCGGTACGGTGGGAATGAGTCGATCGCGTGCGGCGGTGACGGTGACTAGTCGTTGTTGGAGTTCTTGATTGTCAGGATCGACGGTGACGGCAAATTTGAGGTTGCTCAAGGTGTACTCGTGAGCGCACCAAATCCGGGTACGATCGGGCAACTGGCGCAACTTGGTCATCGAACCCACCATCTGAGCTGGAGTCCCTTCAAATAAGCGACCGCAACCGCCAGCAAAAATCGTGTCCCCACAAAATAGCTCTCCGGGAGTATCACTCTCGACGGGCGGAAAATAATAAGCGATGTGGGCGCGAGTATGTCCGGGGATAAAGAATACCTCACCAACGAGGTCGCCAAATTCGACGCGATCGCCATCGACTAGGTATACTTGTTGTCCGGGGATGCGTCCGCGATCTTCGGCTCCTCCATACACGCGCACATTGGGATATGCGGCGATTAAGCCTTGATTACCGCCCACATGATCGCCATGATGATGGGTATTAAAAATTGCGACTAGTTCGACTTGCTGGCGGTGGAGTTCCGCGAGTACTGGTGCAGCTTCAGCCGGATCTACGACTGCGGCAATTTTTCGCACTCGATCGAGCATTAAAAAGATATAGTTGTCTGATAAAACAGGAATCCGAATAATTTCCATGAGTAGTAGTGAGAAGTGGCTGGGGGTTAGGGGAGTTGGGTATCGACGATCGCTGACTGAGATTTTTGCTAATACCTTCCACTATCCACTATCCACTATCCACTATCCACTATCCACTAATTAAGCAAACCATCATTTTCATCTGCTGGCGGTATCGATGGTGTCGGGGTAGGATCGAGTTCCTGTTGCCATTGTTGCACTAGATTTTGGGCGGCACTGTAAGAAGATGTATTTGATGGAATGGCGTTGGCGATCGAAATTGCACGGCGCAGATCGCTAGTGGCGATACTTTGAGCGACTTCCAGCATTTGCCCACCCCAGTTGTCCATCGCTAGTCGCGCTTGGGATCTCAGGGACGAACTCCTAGGCACCCTTGCCGCTGCCTGAATTGCGCCGAGTAATGATTCGGGGGTGCCACTATTTGCCAATTTTTGAGCAGCCACTAGATTAGCGGTGGCTTGGAGTTGGGCTTGCCAATCGCGAACTCGTTCTTGACTTTGAGCGGAGATCGCTCGTCCCGAACCGATTCTTTGAGCCATCTTGACAGCAGCAACTAGATCGCCACCACTTGCCAAAGTTTCGGCTTGGGCGAGGATCGGCCCATCTTCGGCGCGTTGCAGGTCATCAGTCCATTGTTGAATTTTTTGTCGTGCTTGGGCATAGAGAGCACGTCCTGGACGGATTTGGCTCAGTTGGGCGACAGCTCTTCGGACTCCTGCTACTGTACCAGTCGCGGCAGCAGCTTCAGCGGCTTTGAGATAGGGTGCATCCTGAACTGTTTCAATTTGGGTGCGCCACTCTGTGGCAACTTTGACGGCTTCTTTACCTCGGGGATTAGTGATGGGAATGCGTTGGACTTCAGCAATGGCGATCTGGATATCTTTGATTGTTCCGGTACTGGCTAGGCTGCGGGCTTGTTGGAGTGCGATGAGATCCTGGATTTCGAGTTGCCAACTAGCTGAAAGTTGTTGAGATTTTTGGTAGAGCGAGCTATCGACTTTGATGCCTTGGACTAGTGAGATGGCTGTTTCTAGTTCTGAAATACTGGCAGTGACGGCATGAGACTGGGCTTGCGCCAGACTGGTGAGATCCTGGAGCGCGACTTTGGTACTGGGAGCATCAGGGATTTGATTAGCAATTTCGAGTGTGCCTTGCCAATCATTTCGATCGAATTTAGCGCGGGCTAACTTGAGCATTTGAGTCGCGGCTTTTGCGATGATTGTTTGGGCTTCAGTATGAGCAAAACTTTTGGAGTCGATTTTATTTGCCATTTCTACTGCTTCAAGTAGAGACTTAACAGAGCTACTCTTGACTAATACCCGCGCTTCATCAAGTTTGGCACTATCGGCTTTGGCAATTTGGACTAAATCGGTGAGTTCTTGATATTTGGTCGTTGCCCAGTAGCGATTATTGAGGCGCGTCAATTTGACTGCGACAGAGTAAGCATTTACCCACTTGGAACTATTCAATAATTCCCTAGTTTCACGATCGAGTGCCACACCTTTAGCCCAAGTTTCCTGCCATTGTCCCAGTCGTTTGGACACAATTTTATAGGCGGGAACATTGCTCGGGACTTGCTTGGCAGCATTCACCGCAGCATCATAGTTACCATCTTGATAAGCTACTTCTGCCAATCTCAAAATCGATAGCGACCAGCGTTGAATGTTGCTATCGACATAGTTGCGGGTAGGATCGTTGGGGGCGACATCTTTGACTAGGTTCAGCGCGGCTACCAAGTCGGGTAAGGTTTGCTTGCTAGCCGCGAGTTGCCCACAATAAACTCGTAAGGATGGTGAGGACATCGGGACGAATATTTCTGGGCAATTGGGGACTGCTTTTGGATTGAGGAGCAACCCTAATGCTACATAAACTAAGCCGCCCGAAATCCCAAAGGTCATGATTGCCCAGAACACCCAACTTCTGATAAACGACAGTCGCAACCACGGGGGCATCTGGTTTACTAATTGTTTAGTAACCTGGGTTGTTTGTTCAAAATCGAAGCGGGAGTTTGGTTTTGCCAAAACTGAAAATTAGGGTAATTGGAAGTTGATAGTTGCGACGCGTGTTCTGGAGGGAACCTCCAGGTTGAAGGCGTTAAGACAGACAGCTGGCACTGAGCGAAGTCGTAGCGTAGCGTCTGTCTTGATTCGCTCTCTTGAAAAGGTGCTTCACTTACGGAGTTTGTCCTGCCTTTGTTGCTAGGGCGAGGGAATTAACACTACGATCGAGTCGATCGAGCGATAATTTTATCAACATCTTAGCTTATTTGGGGTTCGCAAAAGATCTGCTCGATTCTCGTTCCGAGAGGCTACGCCAACGCGCTAGCTAATTGCACTAATTGTGCGGGTTGATGTGTCGCCATCAGCGAGAGTCTAATTCTACTCGTCGGTACGGTTGGCGGTCGGATCGCTGGGGCAAAGATCCCCAATTGTTGCAGTTTACTCCCGATGTCGATCGCTGTTTGGGCATCTGGCAACTCAATACAGATAATTGCAGTAGCAGAGGGTATCAGCCGCAGATTCGGGACGCGGCTCAAAAGTTGCTTTAAGTAGGTCACATTTTCCCAGAGCCGTTGACGGCGTTGGGGTTCGGTGGCAATTATCTCGATTGCTGCTAGTGCCGCCGCCGTATCTGCGGGGGAAAGTCCCGTCGTATAAATCCAACTCGCACAGCGGTTAGTCAGAAAATCGATCGTACTGGCACTCCCCGCCACATAGCCGCCCAAACTGCCCAGGGCTTTACTAAGTGTTCCCATAATGATGAGCGGTTGACCAACCAGATCGAAATACTCCACAACTCCCGCCCCCGTCGCCCCCAACACGCCCGTAGCGTGGGCTTCATCGACTAATAACATCGCACCATACTCGATCGCCAGTGCCAAAATAGCTGGTAGCGGACAGATATCCCCATCCATACTAAACACCGTATCCGTGACAATCAGGCACCGCCGATAATTGGCGCGGTGCAGTGCCAACTGCTGCCGCAAATCGGCAACATCACAGTGCTGATATTCGATAATTTTCGCCCCACTCAACAATGCACCATTCTTGATGCTGGAGTGATTCGATCGATCGCTGAGGATCGTGTCCTTGCTGCCCACTAGCGCGGCGATCGTCCCCAAGTTTGCCAAATACCCCGAACTAAACACCAATGCCGCTTCAGTCCCCTTTAAACGGGCGATCGCATCTTCGAGATCTTGATGCAGTTGCCGATGTCCACTCGTGAGCCGCGAACCCGTCGCACCCGTACCAAATTGTTGCGTTGCCGCGATTGCCGCCTGAATTAACCGCTCATCGCCAGCCAAACCTAGATAATCATTGCTCCCAAAATTAATCAGGGCGCGTCCGGCGATCGTCACCTCAGTACCGGGTAAACTGGCGATTGTGCGCGGAGATCGATACCAATTTGCCTGCTTAATCGTCTCCAAGGAGCGATCGATCCATGCGTAGGGATTTAATTGATTCAATTTTGGAACACTCAATCGATTAATATATGAAAATAACTTTATCCCACCAAATGTATGGCAGAAATGCAGTTTTCTAGAGGTACCACCGAACCTGTTGTGCCCGATGTGCGGCTCACCAAGTCTCGCACTGGCGAACAAGGTAAAGCCTCATTTTACTTTGAGAAGCCCGCAATCCTTGGCAATGAAGTCAATGAAGAAGTCACCGGACTATACATGATTGATGAGGAGGGCGAGATTATCACTCGGGAAGTCAAGGCAAAATTTGTTAATGGCAAACCCGAAGCATTGGAAGCCATCTACATCATGAATTCTACGGCAGAGTGGGATCGGTTCATGCGCTTTATGGAGCGTTATTCCGAAATCAATGGCTTAGGATTTCAAAAAGCTGCTGAGTAACTAGCTGATGATCGACCTTTCGTCTCAACCCCATCCAGATTCAAGTCAAATTGCGATTAATTGTGCGGTTGTCACTGTTAGTGATACCCGCACCCCTGAAACCGATCGCAGTGGTGCCATCATCCAACAACTGCTACAATCTGCGGGACATCAAATTGAGAGATATCAGCTTATTCCCGATGAATCAACGCAGATTTGTGACATTTTAACAAGTACGATCGAACAGCCATCGATTCAAGCAATTATTTTTAATGGTGGTACTGGCATCTCCCCCCGCGACAATACCTATGAGGCAATCTCCAGTATCCTCACCAAGACTCTCCCTGGATTTGGGGAAATATTTCGGTTACTCAGTTACCAAGAAATCGGTTCGCGGGCGATCTCGACGCGGGCACTAGCCGGTAGCTATCACCACCTACTAGTATTCTCGCTCCCTGGTTCACAAGGTGCAGTCAAATTAGGAATGGAAAAGCTCATTCTTCCCGAACTAATCCATCTCGTTACTCAATTAACATGACATCGCCAATACCAGATAAAAAGAGCGAACCAAAGAGTTTTGACTGGATATCGACCGGATTTATTTGTTTATTAATCAGTGGGACGATCGCCGCAAAGATGGTATTTCTCGTTGATGACGATCTCGAAATCAAGACTAAATTTGCCGATAAAAGTTGGCAGCTAAATTCGCAATCTATTAAAGAACATGTCGCCAATCTAGAAATATCTAGCCGCCAGTATCTTCAGCCAATGTGGGCAAACATACAGCAACAATCCAAGCACCTCATCCAGCAGGCTGACAATGCCCTCTCCAGCCAAAACTGGTGTATTAGCATTCCCACTTTAGATCGCCACTCCCTCTCGATTGACTCAGCTCATCCCAAGTCCACCGACACCGAGCGACAACAGCATAGTCGCCAGCAGCCAACCACATCATCAGATCTCACCGCTCGAAATTGGTGCCTGAAGTAATCGAATCATCGCCCTGCATTAGCAAGTTGTTCGACTTCTAGAATCAACACCTTGCCCACAGCATTGCGCGGAATCCGATCGACACACACCCAATGTTTCGGAATCTTATAATTACTAATTCTACCGGCGATCGCACTTGCCAAAATTGCTGTAGAAACTGGATAATTGCCAGCTACATACACCGCTGTAACTGCTTGTCCCCAATAACGATCCGGTAATCCAACTACCCAGACATCAGCCACCAATCCAGTTGCCATAATTGTATCGACAACCTCGATCGGAAAGATATTTTCACCACCACTAATAATTTTACCACTAGCGCGACCGATAATAGTTAGGTAGCCATCTCGATCGATCGAGCCGAGATCGTCAGGCTCGAAACTAGTACTGGAATTTAAGTCAGGAAAATAGCCCAGCATTAGTGAATTAGTTTGAATCCGCATCGGTGCCACTCGATCGATCGAGTGTGAGTCAATAGTAAGATTGGTATCGGCGACTAATTCAATCTGGGCATGAGGTAAAGCCTTACCACAACTACTATTACCTGCTAAAAATTCGGCAGGTTTGAGACTAGTAACTTGCGAACCAGTTTCTGTCATCCCATAAGTTAAAGCGATCGCAAGTTGGGCAGCCCTAGCTCGATTGAGTAGTTCGCTACTTGCTGGCGCACCACCAAGTAAAATCGTCCCAAATCGAGATAACCAAACTGGATCTAGATCGAGTAATTTTGCTAGTTGAGTAGGTACTAACGAGATAAAATAACGCTCTAAATCGAGCTGTTGTGTCAGCATTACCGAAGCGGTGCAAAGTTCATGAAAATCGATAATAGCCAACTTACCACCAGTCAAAAGCGATCGACACAATTGCATCAAACCGCTGACATGATAGAGTGGCAACGTACAGACAGCATTAATATTTTCCACCTTATAGAAATCCTGAAATCCACCCACCGCAGCACCCAAAGTTTCCCAAGTATGCATGGCAAATTGGATCGATCCAGATGAGCCACCAGTCGGAATCATCAGCAGCTCTCGATGCTGCTCGAAATCGACTCGGGCAGTTAGTTGCGATACCTGCTCCCACTCGGCGGTACCCCAGCCAGGATTACCCAAAAATATCGGCAAACCTAACTTGCACCCCGCCATCAGACTCGCAATAAATTCGATCGGATCGAGCGTCGCGATCGCGATAAAATGTGGTCGATCGTTTGTATATACAACCAACTTGCGATTTGCGCGATCGATTACCGCATTACCATCCTTACCAACCAACCATCCAGCAGCCAACCGTTGGCAACAAACATCATAAATCCATTCACCGATCGATTCACCAGATCGATAATTCAACATTGCCAATCCCAACAATTCTAGTACTTTTCCCGATCGATCGTCAAAAAAACTACCCCCTACTACGTACTTACACGATTGTAGAAGAGGGAATAGGAGAGATAAAGTTGAGTAAACGAGATATAGAGGTATCGAAAAAGCAATAGCACAGTAGTAAACTGACTAATCAGTGGTTTTACTGACTACTTGGGGTAATCCCATACTGTAATTTAACACTCTACTGTCGAGATTATAACCGATCTCACCGTTTTGCAGCAGCGATCTGACAAAATATTCCAGATCCGATCCGATCCGGCGCAAATTGTACTCAGTCAGATCGGCACCACTAGAAGCTTCTACCAATTCATCAAATTGTCCATACACCTTCCGCAGTGCGTCCTCACTCCACACTAGCTCATTGTCAGGATCGACATCCAATGTAAGAGCTTGTTCGCTGGGAATTAGTTCATTTTTCTTGATCTCGGCAGTATAAATATGAATGTGACGAGTTGTAGATTTTAGTAGCATGTGTGGAAGATGGGAGATAGGATAAGGGAGCTAGGAGGTAGATCCCAAAAGAACAACTTGATGAATAGTCGTCAAAATCGGGATGCGAAGTTCTCAAATTGTGAATCACAGACTTTCGGACAAGTTATCATCAAACAATCGATCGAGATATATCTATTGTAGATCGGGACTGTTACTTGCATTTTACCAATCGATCGAGCGCGAAGCTACCATCTCCAATTTCCAATCTCCTACCGCCCATCTTCCCTCCGAAATTCCGATGGACT
Organism: Chroococcales cyanobacterium; assembly: GCA_038247275.1. Taxonomy (GTDB): domain Bacteria; phylum Cyanobacteriota; class Cyanobacteriia; order Cyanobacteriales; family Chamaesiphonaceae; genus Chamaesiphon. The sequence goes on along the minus strand of JBBRVB010000123.1, from coordinate 1,321 downwards.
CATCCGCATCGGTTGTGCGGGATTCCAGATCCCCGTACCCATGATGCGGGCATATTGACTCCCCTGGATAAACCGTTCGCGATATTTCACACCATTTGGACTGCTCATCGCACTCGATTTACGCATACTTGCCAAAACATAGCCATCCTTGAGCAACTCTTCATTGAGTAACCGACCATCCTTCCACAAATAGACATACTTGCGTCCGTATTTGTCGGCATCAGCACCATCTAATTCAACGCTGACAGTGCCTTTACCCGCCGTACCGATTAATTCTTCTAATCGTTGCTTTGCTTGCTTCCCCCACGGCTCCTGAGCTAGATCCGGAGCATCGATCCCGATCAATCTACCCTGCTGAATCACTGGCGGTTGTTGGGACTTATCTACCCACTCGATCGAATTTCCACTCATCACGCGACTAATCTGTATCGTCGGATATTGAGGTGGCGATGCTTGACAGCCAGTAAGTAATCCCAATCCTAATAGTTGCCACCATCTCGATCTCAATTTGCGAATCATCATCGAGCTACACACTCTCTTTGCTACTACTCTTCATCCAAAGCTATCCCATACTTAACTTTGCCCTTACCGAAATATTGCCCAAATTGCAGCTCGTAAACTTCATCCTCATCTTGAGTTTCGACTTCCAAGTCAGAGCAAGCATAGCTGACACACAGTAGTGCATAACCTTGCCGTTGCAACTGTGGCGATAATCCCATCGCCTCCGGCTGAACCAAATCTCCCGATTTGACGCGGACAGCACAAGCAGTACAGGCACCATTGCGACAAGAGAACGGGAGTTTTACGCCCTGTTCTTCAGCACTAGCGAGGATGTATCGATCGCTCGGAACGCTGACTTGATGGTATGTCTCAGTTTTGCGATTGTAGATTTTGATTTGGTAATTGCGAGTCATGATGCATAGCTAGTAGCTGACGTTGAGAATCTCACATCTTTGATCGGTATGGAGATATTTGTCATGGCAGAGATCTCCCTCTCACCTAATCAAGGGCACATCTTCTACACGTTAATTGTACTGAAATTAACAACCGAGCGGGGATCTTTTGAGATTTACTGAAGATGGAGCTTGCCTAATCGCGAGATACTTGCTATGATGATAAGCTGCAACGGGACGTAGCGCAGCTTGGTAGCGCACTACTTTGGGGTAGTAGGGGTCGGAGGTTCAAATCCTCTCGTTCCGACTAAGGTAAAAACAGCACTAGAAAAGGGTTTCGGCAAGGTCTTTCGACTTTGTTGGAACTCTTTTCGTTTGTCTTATTGACAATCAAAGGGTGGTTAGGGGTGTTTAGACATGACACTTTT
>JBBRVB010000122.1:0-9869 GCA_038247275.1 Chroococcales cyanobacterium | reverse complement strand
GACTAGCTGCACTATTACAAGCCGCTCGATGAGCCAGAATCGCTTGAGCCGCAGCGACATTCGCACTTTCCCCACGCCATTTATCTAATGCAGACTGCTGAATCGCCCGGGCATAAGAAAACGTGACGGGCCAAGGAGTTTGGGGATACATCACATTCATTGCATTCAGGTGGGCGGCGGCTTGCTCGTTTGTCTGACCCCCAGATAAGAATGCAATTCCCGCTACCGTTGGTGGCACTTCCTGGGTCAATACATCGATTGTCGCAGTGGCGACTTCATTTACAGGTGCAGATAATGCGGCGGTTAGTCCAGTAATAACCATGCTAGGTTTGAGAATCATCTGGTCGAAAGCAACTCCTTGAGCCGTAAGCTGCTTGAAGACTTCCTGAAGCGTTGCGACTGTCACTTCCCGACAGCGATCGAGTGTATGATTACCATCAATTAAAACTTCCGGTTCGACCATCGGCACCAATCCATGTGCCTGACAAATTGCGGCATACTTTGCCAATGCGTCAGCATTTGCCTCGATACAAGCATTGCTGGGAATATCCTCGCCGATGGTAATTACTGCCCGCCATTTGGCAAACCGTGCGCCCATCGCATAGTATTCACTCACGCGATCTCCTAAACCATCTAATCCCGCTGTGACGAGTTCGTCAGGATGTCCGGCAAATGGTTTGGCACCACCATCGACTTTGATCCCTGGAATCATCCCCACCCGCTGCATGATGCTGACAAATGATTCGCCTGTGGAGCTAGATTGGCGGATAGTTTCGTCAAACAAGATCGCCCCGCTGATATAAGTGTTTAAATTTGGAGTAGTTAAAATTAGTTCGCGATAAGTACGGCGGTTTTCCTCAGTTGGGGCAATGCCCAATTTCTCAAATCGCTTATTACAAGTGCCGTTACTTTCGTCCATTGCCAGAATGCCTTTCCCCATAGTTACTAAGGCTTTGGCGGTAGTCTGCAATTCTTGGGTATATGTACTCATCTGCGATCGCTCCGTATTTTTTACTTAAAAAGCTTTGTCAATCATTGTTGCATTACTGCTAATTAATTGCAATAATGTTTTTAACAGATGAGTCCATCTCGTTACAGCATATCCAAAAATTGCTCGTTAAATTAGCCTCAAAATTAGGTGAGGACTGGATTTAAAGCAAAGAACGGGTTGCCATGCGTTGCGGTAATTACTCAATTTTTGTGGATTGCTAATTGATACTAAAACTCAGTAGTTATTTTCCGCTCGTATCATTCTGTACTAATACGTAACATCAATATCTGCTAGGAGCTACTTCGATGAATGCCTCAGAAAAAGCGGCTAGTTTAGGCTTCGTGAGCAAGATCGCCACCATCGTCAATCTATTTCAAGCTAAATTTACAGGCGCGATCGTCGATCTCACCCCGTGGTTAGACGATCCGATGACTAGAGCAACGCTCGATCCCGATTCGATCGATTTAGGGTTTCATTTTCCTCGGATCGGTCGCACTAATTCCCGTCACACACTGTTACTCCAAATTCGCTTGCAGCCAGAGTGGGGTAAAACCGACAAAGTTGTTGGCTTGGAAATCAGCAGCCATAGTTCATGTGGTTGTCTGTGGGAATTTTCGACAGTGGGAAATTGGCAGTTTGTCGGCACAACCGGACTATCGCCGGAATATCAAGCTCAGATTAAATCTTTTTGTCAGGATGTCTTAGGCGTTTTCAATAACGCAGAATATTCTTGCCGTCATCAAAATAAGCGATCGATCGAGTCACACTATGTCCAAATACCAAATTCAACTCGACATGGTTCAAGAAATACTGTTTTCATCGATCGATTAGCACATACCCTAATCCTAGGGATGCTGCTATCGATATCAAATATCTATTGGTTAATGCTCATTCAGTCAGGTTACTCCAGGTGAAAAACAAGCAATTAGTACTTGATCCCCGACAGCGATTGCTTCGGCATCAAAAATTAGATCGGCACCTCATCATTACGCTGATACTAGGAATGGCATTAATCGTGGGGATGCTCCTCTCACTCTGTCAGGGATCTGTCCCTTTGACTCTAGATGAAGTGTGGCAAGCGTTGAGCCATCAAGGTTTGGCGCAAAATCAAACGATCGTCTGGGATTTGCGATTGCCCAGGATTCTAGCGGCTGCTTTAGTTGGAGCTGCCTTGGGGATGTCGGGTGGCTTATTACAAGGGATGCTCCGCAACAGTTTGGCAGATCCGTTTGTATTGGGAATTTCGGCAGGTGCGGGGTTGGTCGCGATCGGCTGTATTACGTTCTCGATTTCGACGCTCTATCTGCCTTTGGGTGCGTGGTTGGGGGCAATGGGTACAGCCGCGATCGTCTATATTTTAGGTTATCGGGCTGGCACGATTACCGTCGAACGATTATTACTGGCGGGGATTGCCATTAGCTCCCTCTTCGGCGCGATCCAAACGATGATGCTGCTATTGAATGATGAAAGTCAGCTCCAGTCGGCATTAAATTGGCTGGTAGGCAGTCTGAATGGTCGCGGTTGGTCAAATGTCGAAATAGCCGCTCCCTATGTGTTGGTCGGCTTGCTGGCGGGGTGTTTACTCGGTCGATCGATTAACCTCTTGAGTCTGGGTGATGAGTTGGCGACGAGCTTAGGTATATCGCTGGTACACACTCGAATTGCGATCGGACTGGTGGCGAGTTTACTCGCTGGTAGTGCCGTGAGTATCGCGGGTTTGATTGGCTTTATCGGGTTGATTGTCCCCCACGGGATGCGGATGTTGGTAGGTAACGATTATCGCTGGTTATTACCGCTGTCGGCGATTGGTGGGGCGTTGGTATTGACATTAGCGGATCTATTGGCGCGGATGGGATCGATCGAATTTCCCGTGGGAGTAGTGACAGCCCTATTCGGTTCGCCAGTATTTATCTGGTTATTGTATCAACGCCAATCTAGCCGGATTTAACTAAAATTGTAGATAAGATTTCTGAGGTTGATATATGCTGCAAATCGATCTAAATCGACTACCTACTAGTGATGAGTTACCAAGTTCTGACGATATACCTGTGGATAACGAAGACCAAAACTTATTACCAAATATCCTGCTATTTCTCCTAAATTCGATTTGGGCAGCACGGATGGATTGGTTCTTTGCGGTTGACATGGGGATTTATCACACCACAGGGGCTAATCCTAGAGTACCTGTAGTTCCCGATGCTTTTCTGAGCTTGGGAGTCGAGCGCAAAAAAGGTGGAAAATCTCGGCGCAGCTACATAACCTGGGAAGAGCAGGGTGTCGTACCGATGTTTGCGCTAGAAATGGTATCCCATCAGCCAGGGGGTGAGTATGATGATAAGTTGGCGATTTATGCGAATTTAGGGGTGCTATATTACGCAATCTATAATCCTGAATTTTGGCAACGCGATAGCGTAAGCGCTGACTTGTCAGTTCGTCATCACCCGTTTGAAATTTACCGTTTGGTAGATGGCGTTTATCAGTTACAAATCGGCGAACCTTATTGGATGCCAGAAGTGGGTTTGGGAATTGGGCGGTATCAGACAGTGTTTGGTAATTTGCCACAGGAGCAGTTAGGTTGGTTTGACGAGCGCAATGTTCGCTATCTGACGATGGATGAACTAGCAGATAGTGAACGCCAACGGGCAGATACAGCACAAATGCAAGTGGATGAATTATTGGCGAAGTTACGATCGATCGAGGAAAATCAATAATCTCATGAATCAATCTTTATTAGTTGCTGACAATTTGACGGGTGGTTATCAGGCAAAAACCATCATCGATCGATTAAATTTACAACTCGATCGCGGTGAATGGTTGAGTCTATTAGGTGGTAACGGTTCTGGTAAATCTACCCTGCTCAAACTGCTCAGTCGCTTACTCAAACCGCAACATGGTTTAGTCTGGCTCGATGGTAAGGCAATTCACCGTGAGCTGCCGAACATTGTCGCGCAGAAGATGGCTCTATTACCCCAGCAACAGACGGTACCTAGCGGCTTAACCGTACAGCAACTAGTCAGCTTGGGGCGGACTCCTCACCAGCCTTGGTATCAGTGGGAATTAACCCCAGCCGATCGAGCGCAAGTCGATCGAGCGATGGTCTTGACACAAGTATCTGACTTTGCGGACAGGTCGATCGAAGATCTCTCTGGCGGCGAACGTCAACGTGCCTTCCTCGCCCTGGCTCTAGCCCAAAATCCGCGCATATTATTACTCGATGAGCCGACTACCTATCTCGATCTCCGCTACCAACTCGAACTGCTCACGCTACTCAAAAATCTCCAGCAGCAGCAGGGATTAACCATTATTACCGTACTCCACGAACTGAACCTCGCCATTCGGTTTAGTGACAGATTAGCAATGCTCAAAGATGGCTCTCTAATTGCAGTCGGTATGCCCGCAACAGTAATTACTCCTGAAATAATCGCGACAGTATTTGGGGTAGAGGTGGCAATTATTGACACCCCGATTGGATTACAAATTTGCCCTTTGGCAGCACAGGAAAATTATACCTAGAGGATTGCGTTTAGACACAATAAATAGATATTTACTGATAAATTACTCGTAATTGCTTGGTTGCTCGATCGATCGCTGCAATACTCCCAGGATTGACTAATCCATAGTAATCAAACACATAAACACGATTATTTTTAGTAGCTTTAAGTTGCTTGAGGAGTGGATTAGCTTTGACTTTTTGAATATCAGTGCCAGGTGCATTAATTAGAATAATTAGATCGGGATCGATCGTCACTACTTTCTCAGGAGAGAGCGTGAGATAGCCAGAAAATTGACTTTTGCCGCGCAGATCGGCAACTACATTTTTTACCCCGAATTGGGTTAATAAGTCTCCCGCCCAACTTTCATTATTGGGAGCGAGTAACGGTCGATCGCTAGCTAAAATCAGTGTAGTGGCAGTTTTCTGGGGTTTAGGCATGAAATAACCTTGATAAGATTTTAGTAGCGGTGCTGGGTCAGCTTGCACCGATTTAGCTAAGGTTTTGGTTAGACTAGCTAAAGCATCCCAGCGATCGACTTTAGTTGCTAGTACTTGAATGCCACTACTTTTTAATTGTGCTAAAACTTGGTCGTGCATTCCCGCAGCACCAATGACTAAATCTGGTTTGAGGGCGATAATCTGTTCGAGATTGGGTGGGGTACGTCCCTCGGCAACACGAGGTAATTTACTAAAGACAGGATTTTGTTCTAATAATTTACTTCCGGTAATCCCCACTAATTTTTTTGGGCTTAAACGTTGAATAATATCTGCACTAAGTGAAGTTAGGGCAACTACCCGCTCTGCATTACCAATTTTTGCAGTGAGATTAGCGGCTGGAACTTCTTCAGTTGTTTTAGTTGTCGAGAGTCGATCTGAATTACTTTTACAACCACTCAACCAGAATAAGCTCGTGAGAATTAGTAGTCCACCTAATCCATATACAGTGAAAAAGCTTAATTTTGATGCTAGTTTAATCATGAATTATTATCTAAAATTGAATGTAATTTAATAGTGAATTTTGACATAACTTAGAAATTAACCTTCAAACTTGCGGCAATACTAAATCCAGGTTGAGTATATAGATCTAAAATTGAACTATTTGCCGCGAGTCCGCGCACGTCAGATGCGTGATAATATTTGGTGTTAAAAATATTAAACAAACCAAGATTGAGAGTCGTATCAGGCGAGAAATTGTAATAGCTCAATAGGTCGAAGTTGGTGTACCCAGGTGTTTTAAATCCGGTTGGGGTGCTATTGCGATCTTTACTACTCACGAGGGTGCTAACTAATTCAGTCCCCCACCGAGCATCACTCGATCGATAGCGCAATCCGACAACAGCTTTGAATGGATCTACTGAATCTAATAGTTGATTGGTTTCGAGGTTATTTCCCTGAGCAAAAGCGGCACTAGCTAAGATACTAAATCCGCCAGGTTGCGAACTGAATTTGTATTCACCTTTAGCCTCCACACCAGTAATTTCTGCACCTCGAATATTCTGGGATTGAAATAGATTGAGCGTCTGTCCCGATACCACTGCTGTACCGAGTGCGACTGTATCAATGAAGTTATCATAACGATTGTAGAAGCCAACTAAACTACCTTTAAAATTCGCTCCATCTGTTTTGATTCCCAGTTCAAATCCATCACCTGTTTCTGGTTTGAGATTAGCATTGGGAATGACGGTATATCGTTGCGCGAAATTACTAAAAGCGATCGCGGCATCATCATAGGGCGGACTCCGAAATCCTCGCGCATATTGAGCCGTAATGGAAGTTTCGGGACTGAGTTTATAGACGATCCCAACTTTGGGGGAAATCGCTGAAGCTGTAATTTCTTTGACATCTTGAACCCGTCCACCAATCCGAATAAAATCAGGATCGTCAGTTTGAGGATTGAGCTTGTAGTAATCATACCGAACTGAAGGAATAATACTCAATCGACCATTGGCTAACTCAATCTCATTTTGTAGATATGCCCCAAAGCGGGTAGTTTTCGTATTGGGAAAAGTCCGGTTTGGGAATGTTTCGCCACCAACAGTTTTAGTTTGTGTGCCAGTTGTAAGATTAAATTCGGTGTTATTGCGCGATCTGCTCGTATCCGTCGCATTAAGATCGAATCCATACACTAACTTCTGCCGGATATCGCCACCACCAAGGTTGCTCTCAAACTGAACATCCCCGCCCAAAATCGCTTGACTAAAGGTATTTAATGGCGTTCGTCGCCGAATTGAAGCTCCGGCTCCTGTAATCGTCCGCAGTTCGGTAGCGTCTTCGGTGGTAGTCGCACCTTGATAATAAATACTCGATTTGATTTTCTGGACTCCACCACCAGCAGGATTATTGTATGTATAGCCCAAACTTACCCGCCCGCGATCGTTGAGATCGTCGGCTGTCTGACTCGTGCGAGTGACAGTTTGCCCTGGCGCACCAGGAATCGCGCCTAATGCACTATTCACCGTTGTCAAAGTCCGCCTGTTAAATAATTCTCCAGTGACAACTAGCTGATTTTGCGGATTGAGTTGATAGGCAAGTTTGGTAACGATGTTATTACCTGTGACGGTTTGCGGATTAGCCGCAATATTGCCTAAATTGCTAGTTTCACGTCCATCTTGACGGGTATAACATAAAGATGTGCTAATATTGCCACGTCGATCGGCTAAGACGATATTTTCACTTAAATTAGCATTGGCTCCGGTATACGTTACCTTCGCCTGTTGACTGATATTCCTGCCTTGTAAATAATCTTCAGGATCTTTGGTGGTATAAGCTACTACTCCACCGAGCGCATCGCTCCCATACAGACTAGATGCCGAACCACGCAAAATCTCTACCTGTTTGAGACAGTCAAAACCCACTAGGTTGCGATTGGTATTAGTCATCCCCAGAATATCTGGTAGCCGAATCCCATCGACGAGCATTAATACTCGATTGCCCTCAATCCCACGAATATTTACACTCCCATTCCCCGCCCTCGCTGGGCGATTGTCTACCGATACTCCTGGCTCATACCGAATGGTATCGCCGAGATTGCGGACAAAATTTCGATCGAGATCCTGCCTGTCTTGTACCGACACCGTACTGGGCGAATCTTTAATCGCTCTGCGGGTGCGAGTACCAATGACAGTGATTTCTAATTCTGGCTCTACCTCTGGAGTGGGACTAGGGATGTTGACTTGAGCAACTAGTTGAGGTGCTAACTGAGATTGGGCAACTTGTGGCTTGGTTGTGGTTTGACTCAAGGCTATCGGCGCAAAAAATAGCAACCAAAGACTATTGCCAAGGAGTAAGTAACGCTTCATGATGGAGGTATCAATTTTTTTGTGCTGGGTAAAGTGCGTTTGCGTGCCTTGAATTGATTCAAGACTAGGCATCGCACTATATCCACTTTTGTAATTAATTTAGCAGTAATTGCTAATTATTGTCAAGAAAATATCACAAGAACTAAATTTTACTTAGTTGTAGCTGCAATCTAGTCAACCGCTTGGCTGCAAGCGACAATCGAACCGATCGCCACGCTCTTAGCACTAATCAGTTTTCTCTTACAGGCTACACTAGCGAACGATCGATGCTCCGATGGGCCTAAATTCCTATAGCTATTGAGAATTAGTTTAAAGAAGGTGACGATCTGCTCAAACTCAAAAGTTGTAGCTGTTAAAAACAAAGAAGCCTGGGTTGTTGCCGTTTCGATTCCTGTCACCCTCGCCCTCACCCTTGCCAGCTTTGTCTATCACAGGCGGTGCGTGGTTGTAAACTTCTGCAAAAAAAGTAGCCAAGTAAATTAAAAAATAGTATCATTAGATACAGAAAGTTAAAAAACTTTGTTAGCTAATTTTACTACTTGTTTTAATAAAATAAGTTGGCTCAAGCAATTTCCTTTAGGAAGGTGGAGACAGACTATGTTAACGAAATCGATCGATCGAATCGGTCCATTGGTGTCAGAGACTCTAAACCCAACCACGCCAACCTGGAATTCTGTTTGCCATATTACCGATACTCGCGACTCTTGGGTTAAGTTGATTGAGCTTCCCAGTGAATATAGTGCTGATGAAGCACTACTGCTCTGTCAGGAGTCCCCCGATACTTGGGTCGCGTGGGTGCCAAATCATGGCGAAGTCCGGTTGAATCGAAGTAATTTCTACTGTTAATGAAGGGCTGAAAGTCATCCTGACGGTGATTGTCTCGATCGACTCTTGCCCAGCCCTAATCAGTTTACGAAGAGATCGAGACTTGGCGATCGCCAAGTCTCCCCTGGAAATCATCACCGCAAACGGCTGATATCTTGCTGCATGAGGATCGAAGGTGATTACTGTAGAGCGTCTTTGAGATTAACGGCTTTCCGATCTGAAGATTGATACCGTCGAATGTTACTTTCGGCTTGCTGGATTTTGCGTTCGAGTTCAGCTTCAGATGGTTTGCGGGGAACCGACGCTCGAATATCACCTTCAGCTTGCTTGACCTTCCCTTCGATTTGAGTTTCGCGATCGCCATTGAGATTACCGATTGTTTCTTGGACTTTGCCTTCAATTTTTTGGGTAGTCCCCTTGAGAGTATTCATTACGGCTAAATGGTTGGGTACAAGAGTAACTGGCTGGGCAAAAACATCCATAGTGAAGGTGATTGTTAAAACTACAGCTAATATTAAAGCCATCAAAAAAGGGCGAAAAGAATTGAAATTCACGATCGAAAACCTCCATAAATTAAAGTAGTAATCCAGACAAAATGCAGCTAGGCTTTAACCTCGGTGCCATCCCAGTTTTTCGGCCCGCGCCTACGCGAGTAACTGGTCTTCGGTCATGTATCGATCGCACATCCCGCCATTGCAGATTATGAGTGATTGCCAAAGGGGACGTGCGAAGGGGTGTTGAAAGATGCCATCATCAGTGGTTTGATGAGCCGTAGACATTTGAACATCCATTAATTTCTCCTGCTTAAGCTTGATTCGCTCTAGTTACAAGATAGATCGCTCATGTTTGAGTTACTGCATGATTTGATTGATTACGATCTAAATTGTCATTTTAAATCGCTCAAATGAATCCCCGTCAGGTTGGGGAGGACGATATTCGCAGCTTTAAACCGATCGATCGGGCCGAGTCCGACTGTCCACATCCCAGCAGCGATCGCCGCTTCAACCCCCACCGCTGCATCTTCAACTACGGCACATTGGGCAGGCTCTAACCCGATTAATTTAGCAGCATAGAGAAACAGATCTGGGGCGGGTTTCGGCTGCTGGACACTATTTCCATCCGCGATCGCATCCACGTAACTAACTAGTCCGAGTTTTTCAATTACGCTGCGGGCATTCTTGCTGGCAGAACCGATCGCGATTTTTAGTCCCGCTGTTCTAATTTCAGTCAATAGCTCGATCGCGCCTGGTAAAACCGCTTG
>JBBRVB010000121.1:0-9922 GCA_038247275.1 Chroococcales cyanobacterium | reverse complement strand
TTTTTAGGGTCAGATCCTTAGCCAGAGTGCATTTCAGCCAAAATCTTGCATAGTATGTCCGGTAGAGCCATATTTCTAAGCCTGTAGATGCTACGTTGTTGGCCTCGATTGTTGCCGATCTTTTCGATCGATCTATCGATTCCCGATCGGTAAATCTGTGATTAAGTTGGAGAAAATATCAACACATAGCTAAAGATTTGCATCATGAGTTCAGAAAATTAGCTCTAGGTAACAGCTACAGCTCCTATAAAATGAGTGCGATCGTCTGAAAAATGCCAGAAGATGCCCAATATAAGTTAACCCAATCGAACGACTTGTCGCCCTTGCTTGCGCTTCGAGAATCATGAAAACCGCATTCGATGGTCGATCGATAAATTTAACTCATGAATTAGCAGATTCTAGAGGATTTCACCGTTAACACGGTTTTTGGTTCCGTTGCTACTCACGCCCCTAATAGATGCCGCAATCCAGGCACTCACGCCACAACCGATCGCTGCAACCCCATCGGACAAGAGCGGATGACCGCCAGTTAACTCAAAATTCTCAAATCGGTGGGAAACTTGCTGCTGGCTCGTTCGCCTTGCTACCCGATAATTAACCCAGAGAAACAGAAAATAGACCACAAACGTCGATCCCCAGAGCAAAACTTGCCACGTCAACCGCGTCCAAAACACTTCTGCCGCCCCGACAGCATCGAACCACCAAACCTCAGTGAGTAAATGAATCAAGGGCTTGACGATCGCGAAGCCTAAAATAATTATGAGGATGAAGAAAGCAAAAAATCGGTGCTGTAAGGTCTTGATATCCATAACTCCACCAGTTTGGGATCGATCGATTATGACTGAAACAGTCCCCAGCCACTATCTTCAATCCGCTTGTTTATAAATCTCGATCGCTTAGAATTCGATTGTCTTGTATGGTTATAGCTCCCTGCTACTTCTGTTACTTCTCATAGTCTTTAGCCGATTGAGGATCTAACTCCCAGCGATTGTCATCACGGTGTTCCAAGATCTCACTAGTAGGCAAGATGCCGCCATTGGGGATCTCGATCCCGGCTGCATCACCCAGATCGTCAACAAGATTCCAATCGGGTCTCATCGCAGTGCCATTGACTACTTCGGCAACCTCAGCTAGATCGGGGTCGATAACTAGATTTGTAATCCCTTCCCAAATCGGTGCATCTATCGCCTCGACTTTCTCTAGTTCAGCCGGATCTATATCGGTAACTACTGTCGATTCCGGCTCTGGTTCTAATTCTTGGCTAGGTTTTCTATTAACTTGATTCACAGTATTATCTCCTCTCTTTAACACAGCTATTTGCCTGATTAAAAGATCGTTCTCGATGATTTTGATTACGAACAAAATCATCTCCGCAGAAAAGTATAGATCGCTTCAATTGAGCCGATAATTTGAATACTTTATAACTATCCACCACAAGTTTAGATCGAAAACTTGAGGATCTTGTGAGGGGGGAAGAATAATTTATCTTTTGATTAATTTTGTCATTCATCTAATAATATTTGAGTTAGAATTTCAATAGACTGGTTTTGAAATAGCTCCACGTCAAGCTCGTTCGATCGCCTAGTCGTGCTGAATTTCATATTGATGAAATAATGATGAGATCCACCCCCTAAATCACCTGAACGAATAGGCGCAAACTAATGCTAAACGTCATCCGATATAGCCAAGTCATTGGTCTCGTGGCAGTGGATAGCTCGACGACTAGGCATTTAGGTGAAGTGGAAGATATTTGGGCCGATGATGCTGGACGCATTACTTATTTCTCTAGTAGCGCAGGCTATCTGCCGCTAGATCAAGTTTCGGGAATTGGCGAATTGGCGGTTTCTACTTACGGGCAGCTTGTGATACTCAGACCTGGCCATCCGCTTCGCTTACATGCTCTCGCCATCCAGTCGTCAATTGGCGAACCATTAGGCAAGATCGATGATTTTCTATTTGACTGGCAGACTGGGCAGATTGTCGCCTATCTCTTGGTGGGAGATATTGCCACACCCTTTGGCGGACGGGCGGTGTTGTATCCCGCAGATGTCCGCGAGATCGAGATCGATCGATTAACAATCCGAGCGGGTGGAGAAGGGAGATTGGTGAGCGAATTTGAGGGTCTTGATGGCTTTTTGAGCGAACAGCCTCAGCAGGTGAGACAGCTAGTTCGGATTCTGGGCGATCGCCTGCACGACCCAATCGCCCCTCAAGATCGACCAGAAGCAGTCCGAGTCAAAATTAAAGCAGTGAGCAACGAGCTGGCGGAAACTGGTCATCACGATCTCGATGCGTTGGCAGAAGCAACTCAATTTCTCCACGATCGCTGGGAGAGTCTCCAACAAAGTATTAGTCGTACCAGCCATCGAACCAAGGCAGCATTGGAGTCTGCCTGGAAACAACTGATAAATAAATAAATCTGGGCATAATTTCTATTCAAGGAGGTAAAGATGATGACGACCGATACCCGATTCCGCAATCGTACCGAAGCCGGACAATTATTGGCTCGCAAACTCACCCAGTATACCAATCGCTCCGACGCAATTGTGTTGGGACTTCCGCGCGGTGGCGTACCCGTTGCCTTTGAAGTGGCAGCAGCCCTCAATCTGCCGTTAGATATCTGTTTGGTGCGGAAGTTGGGTGTCCCCGGTCATCAGGAACTGGCGATGGGCGCAATCGCCTTGGGTGGCGTGCAGGTATTGGATGATGACGTGCTGGCTTGGTTGCGGATTACCGGACATACGATCGGCGAAGTGGCAGCGCAGGAACTCCAAGAATTACAACGGCGCGATCGGGTCTATCGCGACAATCGACCACAACCTCCACTTCGAGATCGTGTCGTCATTTTAGTAGATGATGGCTTGGCGACAGGTTCGACGATGCGGGCGGCAATTGGAGTCATCAAACCTCAGCAACCTCAACGGATCGTTGTTGCTGTCCCCGTTGCCTCACCAGAAACTTCTGAGAAATTGAGAACAGAAGTCGATGAGGTGGTATGTCTGATAACTCCTCCATTGTTCTACGCAATCGGCATGTGGTATGAGGAATTTGCTCAAACCACCGATGCCGAAGTGTGTGAATTGCTAGCGAAGACACAAGTAGATCGAGCAGATCTACTTGCCAGTAGAATTGCCAGTTGAGTCGATAATTATTCGCCAACACTATCCTTAAATTCTTGTTGAAAACGTTGTCGAGTAATTGGTTGCTCGATCTCCACCCCTTCGCCACCTAAAATCCCTAACTGCTTACCTTCAACAGCGATCCATACAGGCATTTCAGGGTTGCGACTAGTCGCAGTATAGAGAATTTGGGCAATTCGACCCTGCATGGAGGTACTACCGCCACCTTGAGTAAATTCCTTGGATAAATCGATATGTAACCCATCCTGTTTGAACGCGCTACCAAGCAATTTAGTGCCAGCCGGAATCGCCGAAGTCTGTTTTCCCTCTTTACCAGCCGATGCTAACAAGATCGTTAGCGACTCTTTTGCCAAACTTGCTGGGGTTTGAGCAACCGTACTAGCAATATTACGTTCTTGGGAAGACACTCTAATTTTCTGATTGTCTCGGTCATCTAACCAAAAGACTTTGACCTTCCCCTCAGTTGCCGGAGCTACGTTAGCTGGATTTGGAGCGATATTTGGCTGAGATCGATCGTGTGTCATCAACCAAGCAACACCACCGCTAACACTAATTGCTACGACAAGGGCTAAAGCAGTAACTACGCTTTTAGATCTGGATTTTTGTTCTGCCATGATTAAAATCTTGATCGATAATTAAATGAGGACAAGATCGGATCTTTAAGTTGCTCCACTACTAGTTTAACTCGCAGGAGATCGAGTTTACCCTCACAATTTCCTCAAACTATTTTCTTACAATTCAATATATAAATATGTTGTTGCAGATATCGGCGATCTCGGCACGATCGAGATCGTTAAGGTACATTTATTACCTGAAATTACCCTCAGGTCAAACAGTTGAATGTCCTAAGTTTTATTACGACGGCTAGAGTTTATATTCTCGACCTCAATCACAAGGAGGATACGCAATGAGTACTATTATTCAACGTCCTAGTCGTGAGTTCGATCTTGGCGAAAGCTGGGAGCAGTTTGGTAATTGGGTGACGAGTACGGAAAATCGGATCTATATCGGTTGGTTTGGATTACTGGCGATTCCCACGCTGTTAGCAGCGACAACGTGCTTTATGCTGGCGTTTATCACCGCACCTGGTGTCGATATGGAAGGGATTCGCGACCCGATCGAGGGTGCATTAATGGCAGGTAATAATTTGATTACAGCCGCAGTAGTCCCAACATCAGCCGCGAGAATATTGCCGCCCAATGTGCGTTTACCTTCTAACCAATGGCGGACATGTTCGGGTTGTAAAAAGCTCTGAAATATACCGACAATAAAGCTGATGACAATCAATAAGGTCAAAACTTTAGGAACATCGTAGAGGAAAAAATGGAGGCTGGCTCCGAGGTGAGATTCTCCAGCTATCCCAAAAAGACGAGTCACAATTTGAGTTGCGAACCAGTCGAACGGATAAAACGGATCGAACATGGTGCCTCCTGCTCTGATTAGACTTGCAAGAGCGGTTGAATTTCTGCGGTTGTCATCACTCTGCCCTTAGCGACAACCTTACCGTTGATAGCCAATGCTGGCGTAGACATGACACCGCGTTTCGCGATTTCGATCGGGTCGGTAATATGCAGCACTTCTGCTGTTAAATTCAACGCCGCGACCGCTTCCTTGGCATTTGATTCTAATTGCTGACACTTTTTGCAACCGCTGCCCAGTACTTCAATCTCGATCGAATTCATAGCTTCTCTCCTGAACGATGGGTCGCTAATGTTGATAGTAACTTGTAAAAATGAGGAAGCTGTGAGGATCGTCAAGTTGGACTAATTTGAGCGAAAATTTTCACCTATATTTAATGCTAATTGCTGAAATGGAATGCAACGGGGAATAGTCGATTCATCGATCGACATTAACAGCTTGGCAGCGTGACAATTACCGCCATTGCTACGCCGGGACATACATAAATCCAAATTATCAGCAATCGATCCAGCAATTTTAAACCAGTTACACGATCGACAATCGATCGTGTTAGTAGATGTACGCGAGCGAGGCGAATATGCTGGCGAACATATTGCTGGGGCGATACTATTACCATTGTCTACTTTTGATGCAACTCAACTCGAACACCTGCTCGATCGCTCGGTAGTATTTTACTGTCAATCTGGCAACCGTTCCACACTTCCCTACAATCAACGGGATGCGGGGTCGTGACGTGGATAATCGGGCATCTGCTAGCAGTAGTTATCGGGGTGAGTTTAGGGCTGCTCGGTGGTGGTGGCTCGGTGCTAGCACTACCGATTTTGGTCTACTTTATGAATATTCCACCGAAACCAGCGATCGCGATGACGCTGGCGATCGTTGGTTTAGAGTTGGGGCGTTGACAGGATTAGTCGGTGTCGGCGGCGGATTTGCGATCATTCCCGCGCTGGTATTACTCGGTAATGTACCGATGACAGAAGCGATCAGTACCTCTTTATTGATTATCTCTTTTAACTCGATCGCCGGATTAATGGGCTATTTGGAGCACGTCGAGATCGACTGGCAACTCACGGTTTCATTTACCTTTGCTGCCACAATCGGCACGCTGTTTGGGGCTTATTTAGCTCGATTTGTTTCTGCCCAACAACTACAAAAAGGATTCGGCTATTTCTTATTAGCAGTAGCCGGATTTATCTTGTTTGAAAATCGACATAGCTTCGTTCGATCTCTGCCCGATCGGAGTAATTTGCCTATCAATACAAACACTCCTCACAATAAAGTTGCTTATTTAGATCGATCTAAAGTTTTAGACAATTGACGCATTTTTTCAATTTCCGCAGTTTGAGTCTGCATAATATTTTTCGCCAGCGTCCGCAGTTCGGATCGATCGCTATCGACAATATGAGCAGTCATCATCAGTGCCATTTTATGATGGGGAATCATCTCTTCTAAAAACACGCGGTCGCTATCAGTAGCATTTTCTAGCCGTTGCACTTGGGCTGCCATCATCTTGCCCATACCACCGCCGCCCATCATCCCCATGCCACCATTCATCATGCCCATGCCGCCAGACTTTGAAGTAGCTGGCACACTGGTTTGATACCATTTTTGATACCAAGTCTTCATTTGACCAATTTCGCGAGCTTGACCCTGCTTAATTGCTGTAGCCAGTTGGCGCAGTTCAGGATTCTTGGTGCGTTTTAGGATAATATCGGCCATTTTGACGGCTCCATCATGATGGGGAATCATACTTTCGATAAATGAGCGATCGCTTTGTGCTCCAGCTTTCATCATTCCCATCATCCCCCCATTCATCATCCCACCGCGATCGGGCATTGTTTGACCGATCGCTATTGTCGTACTACTCGTTAGTAAGACAGCGACCGCGACCATTCCTGTTGTAAATAGTTTCATATTGTTATTCCTAGTCTTTACTTCTAATAATAGACAGGCAAAATGAAAACAAGATGAAAAATCACTGGTTTTAACAAAGTCTTAACCTGACCGTATCACAACTTAATATTGCCGATTGGTAGATGCTTCTCGATCGAGGTATTTTGATGAGGATGAAAATTCTATATCAGACGATTCTAGTCAAATCTTTACAAAGCACTTACCCTCACAAAGTCCTCACAATTATTCAATAAACTGGAGGAATATATTTGGGGATTTAATATTATCTTGAGTTTAACTAAAGAACTAAAAGTTTCCTTCTTAACAATTCTTTGTTGAATTAGTTCTCGATCGATATAATTTAGCGGAGATCGATCGACTTACTGGCTGCGCTAAAAGAATTGTGGGAATTGAGCTTAATGAAATAGCTTCGCTGTCCTGTCGGATCGAAATAGGAGATTGATGATGTTGGATATCGATCGGATGGACTCACTTCATCAGCCTGTTTGGACATTACCCATTGAAGCGGTATATGAATCACTCGCGACGACGACAACTGGTTTAACCGATCGAGCAGCGGTGCAGCGATTGGCGAAATTTGGGGCGAACGAACTACCCGCACCTGCTCATCGCCCCCTGTGGCTGCGGTTTACAGACCAACTCACCCACTTTATGGCTTTGTTGTTATGGGTAGTGGGGATTCTGGCGTTTGTGTCGCGGACACCCGCATTAGGCTGGGCAATTTGGGCAGTAATTTTAATCAACGCCATCTTTAGTTTTTGGCAGGAGTTCCAGGCCGAACGCGCTCTATCAGCCTTGAAAAAGGTATTGCCGATGCAGGTCAAGGTGTATCGGGATAGCACCTTACAGCAGATTCTCGCTAGAGAATTAGTACGCGGAGATGTGATGCAATTGGAAGAAGGCGATTCTCCAAAGGGAGAGGCTCCGCCAACGAATTTCGGCTGATGCGCGGTTGGTGTCGGCGGAGAGTTTTTATGTAGATGTTTCAGTACTGACAGGCGAATCTCTCCCCGTTGCCCGCAATGCTTATCCAGTAGGGCGGCGAGAGGCTATCTCTGTGCGGGCGGGCAAAACACTCCCCCGTCAGGGCGAACAGCCCTTACAAGAGCGGGTAAACCCTGCCGAAATTGCCAATCTGGTACTGGCGGGAGCCACTGTTGCCGCTGGGCGAGCTGTGGCTGTGGTCTATGCCACGGGTACTCAGACGGAGTTTGGACAGGTGGCGCACCTGACGACGATCGTCAAACGGGAACCGAGTACGCTAGAAATCCAAGTGGCGCGGATCGTCCGAATTATTACGGCGATCGCGCTGTGCATGGGTATCACTGTCTTCTTGCTCAGTTATCTGCTAATTGGGATGGACGTGACAGAGAGTTTCATTTTTGCGATCGGGATTATTGTCGCTAATGTACCCGAAGGACTACTGCCCACAGTCACTCTAGCATTAGCTTTGGGCGTACAACGGATGGCAAAGCAGAATGCTCTGGTTCGACGGCTATCTGCGGTGGAAACCCTGAGTGCCGTATCGGTGATTTGCACTGATAAAACTGGCACCCTGACTAAAAATGAAATGACAGTGCGTTATCTCTGGATGCCCACACAACAGCAGGCGCAGGCTACCAATTTAATTGAAGTCACTGGAGCCGGATATGACCCCACAACTGGGACGGTATTACTACCTGCCGATCCCACTACTGCCTGGAAAATCCATTTACTATTACTCGGTGCCGCACTGTGTTCTAATGCTCGGCTGATTCATCCCTCCTCCACTCGGTGGCAGGAAATTGGCGATCCGACGGAAGCAGCTTTACTGGT
The DNA here is from genome assembly GCA_038247275.1 of Chroococcales cyanobacterium. GTDB lineage: Bacteria > Cyanobacteriota > Cyanobacteriia > Cyanobacteriales > Chamaesiphonaceae > Chamaesiphon. Next base: position 1,634 of record JBBRVB010000121.1, on the reverse strand, counting down.
AGCCGCTGCCAAAGCTGGTTTGAATCTGGAATCTTTACAACAACGGTTGCCCAGGTTACGCGAGATCCCATTTGATTCTCGCCGCCGGATGATGACAGTGGTATTAGATTGGCGAGCATCAGATCTCTGGATTAATCAATTGCCTAATCTGGCGATGACTAAAGGTGCGCCGCTGGAAGTATTGCGGCATTGTCAATGGCTGCTGCGGGACGATACTGTGCGGGAATTGACTCAAGCAGATGTGGATGAAGCGATCGCGGCTAATGACGATCTAGCTCGTCAAGGTTTTCGAGTGTTGGGTTTGGCAGCACGGCATGGGGATGAATCATTCCTCTCCCTTCACGCTCAAGAGTTAGAGCAAGATCTAATTTTTATTGGCTTAATTGCCATGTTCGATCCACCTCGCCCTGAAGTAGCAAGCGCGATTCTCCAGGGGAGAGGCTTCGCCAACGAGCAGTGTCACACGGCAGGGATTAAAGTGACGATGGTAACGGGGGATTATGGACTTACCGCCGAAGCGATCGCCAGAAAGATTGGACTAGTAGGGAAAGAAGAAAGTCTTCATGTTGGCGGAGCCTCTCAGCATGAGACACGAGTGCGGGTAGTTACGGGCGACGGGATGGGGCATTTATCTGATGCCCAATTACGCCAGATTCTGAAATATCGATCGGCTCTGGTATTTGCGCGGATGTCCCCAGAACATAAGCTGCGGCTAGTGCAGGCATATAAAGATCTGGGTGAAATTGTCGCAGTGACTGGGGATGGAGTGAATGATGCCCCTGCCCTGAGAGCGGCACATATCGGTATTGCAATGGGGCTAAATGGCACCGATGTGGCTCGCGAAGCGGCAGATATCGTGTTGACGGATGACAACTTTGCGACGATCGTTAGTGCGGTAGAACAAGGACGCGCTATCTATCAAAATATCCGCAAGTTTATGACCTATATCCTGGCATCGAATGTGCCAGAAATGACCCCATTTCTAGCGATGGTGGCGTTCAAAATTCCCTCCGCTTTGACTATTTTGCAAATTCTGGCAGTGGATTTAGGCACGGATATGGTTCCCGCGCTAGCTCTCGGTGCGGAGGCTCCCGAAACAGGGATAATGGCACGTCCACCACGTCAGAAACATGAGTTTCTGCTGAATACATCGCTATTACTTAGAGCTTATGGCTTTCTGGGAGCGATCGAGGCGATGTTATCAATGCTGGGGTTTTCGATCGTCTGGTGGAGTTATGGTTACTCCCTAGCCGATTTACAACGAGTTACACCGATGATTTTGGCACACACTGCGGAGCCGACGGTGGCAGGTATCTATCGTCAGGCGACAACCGTAGCATTAGCCGCCATCGTTGCCTGTCAGATTGGCAATCTCTTTGCCTGTCGATCTGAAGGGGTGTCGGCGTTTCGGCTCAATTGGACAAATAACCGATTGCTGTGGGTAGGGATTGGGGTCGAGTGTGCTGCGCTGCTGGCTTTTATCTACATGCCATTCTTTAGTGATGTATTTGCGACAGTGCCACTGGGCGCAGGGCAATGGCTATTGCTGCTTGCTTGTCCGCCGATTTTGTTGGTTGCTGAGGAACTCCGCAAAGCGATGTTTCGGCGGCGGTAGGTCTGAATGTCTATCTCAC
>JBBRVB010000120.1:0-9988 GCA_038247275.1 Chroococcales cyanobacterium | reverse complement strand
CTCAACATTTCTGTCAATGTGAGAAAATTACAACTGATATTGTCTTTGTTCAGAAGGAGTGTTCCACTGAAGCGATACTAACAATTGGAAGGCTATAGTTTCTTTCAAGCTACCTCTCATAGAACTTCTCTCCGAACGTATTTTACCTGTCTCTCAAACCACCTTTTGTCAGAAGGAGTATTGCAACGCAAGCGTTTGAGTCTCCCTCCAGTATTGGTTTCAACTTTCAAACCACCTTTTGTCAGAAGGAGTATTGCAACTCCAACCATCTCAAATACTTGGTAATCAAGGTTTGTAGGGTAGCGTTTGGCAAAGCTGTGTTGAGGAGTAAATTTGTTTCTCTCAAACCATGAAAAAAATTAGCTGACAAACAAGAAAACCAAGACAGTATATGAGATTCAAGCTTTTGGCAGACCTACTAGGGTTTTTGACCCCGCTAGAGGATTGTCAAAAGCAAAACTTAGGTATTTACCCCTCGCACGGGGTCATTTCGGCACTGTCACTAGAGGAAAGTCTCTACTTCTATAAAATAAAAGCTGAACCCTATATTGCGTGGGAGCGCACCTATGTCATACTAGAAAGACGAGACTTTAAATTATGACTTTTCCCTCTCACCAGCAAGTTTTCACTTGCCCATGAGAAGCAGCTTCAAGGGCGGACAGAATGCCAGGGTTGGAAAGCAGCACGATAGTCAAACTCACCCATTTTTCTCAGATCGAGCGGCTCATAGAGCATCGATAGAGGCGCAAATATATTGTAGCAAATTCTTGAGCCATCACGATCGAAATCACTTTTTGATGTGTTTTCTGGAGTTGTAAGCACTAATCGCAGTCTCCGCCGCTTGTTGAGGCGGAGTGCCTAGTGACGATAAAGATCCCCGTTCGACAGCGATATCCAGCTTGGCAGCATTATTTATAATATATCCTGATAGACGGTTATAGCTCCATTTGTGAATCACTACAGATGCTTTGCGAGTAAGTTGCTGCTGAGTTACAATATCTTCGGGGATCTCTTCCTCCGCATAGGCTTCTAATTCGCTTTGATTTTTTTCAATACTATTATTTACGGGTGGTAAGGAAATACTGGCTGCTTTGAACTCTTGAGCAACCTGAATTACTGCTTTTGCCAAGAGTCGATCTAGGTATTCTCCTTGAGTTGATTCGGTAGGTTGATTAAACTGCCCTTGCTGATTTTGTTTCCATCGCAGACTACTATTCTGCTGCTGTTTTAAGCGATACTCGCTGAGTTTTGGGTATTTGTCCCCAAGTAGTTGTCGTGTACTGCGACAGGTAATGGTCTTTCCTGTTGTTACATCGACAACTGCAAGGTAGATTGGTCTGATTGGATCGAAGATTAAACCGACGATAATTTGAGGATTACCCTGATATTTTGGGCGGCTGGGTCGTGGTAGGGAGCGGTTGAGTAAACCTCGGGAAGTTTGATTTTTCCGTTGGCTCTGCTGTTGGCCGCTGCTGGGATCGGTATTTTTTGATTGTTTAACAAGAGTATTGTTAACTTTTTGAGTTTTTTGCTGTTGGATTTCACGCATTCCTTCAGCGGTCAAAGACTTCGTTTCGATCGAACAATGCAGATATAGTTGGTGTGTATTCCAAGGTTCATCTGCTGTCTGAGTCGAGAGGGTATGACGACGATGGCGATCTTGAGATTTTTTCCTGACCCATAATAGATGGGCAGAGCGAAGAGTAGATAGACTCGGTGAACATTTTTCATCCGAGCTAGAATTTCGTGACAGTCGATCGTCATTCAAAAACTGCTGGAATCTATCTATTTGACGATCGTCGCAGTTAACTTCAAAAATATAGTTATATCCCCGTGTTAATCCGTTAAACTCTACGAATAAACGTTGTGTTAACTCCATCGATTCGATCGATTCTCCTGTTGCTGTCTGTTTGCATTGGTACTGCCGACGATAGAGTTTGAACCATCGGAGATCTGTATTAGAGTTAAATTTAATCGGATGGGGCAGCGAGGATGGATCTCGGAGGATCTGAGATTGCCATAACATCAACTCTTGATTATCTTGAGGCTCATTCTTGGTAGCTATCTCCAGTGCATTGAGAAAAGCTGTACCATTCAAATCTCGCCCTCTGGGGAAACGACCTGCCAGTTGAGTTTCTAGTCGCCGTGATTCCTTGAGCTTAGTTCTAAACCACTTTTTGAACTTTGCCGCAGGTTCGATTTTAGATTCAATTTTACAGCCATGTCTAATTAGATAGGCAATCGCCGAACGACCAAGGATATCTGAGTCTGGAAGCTCTGTGTATTTTTTGAATAATAAATCGATTCTCGACAGTGGTTTCTTAGAACCAGCGATCTCTTTATCTATTTCAGCGAGCATCGATTCTGCCTTTGCTTGTAATTGCTCGAATTGACAGTCGCTCATTTCGAGTAGATTTTCATCGCTATACACTATCTTGGTTAGTCGCTTTAAGCCGTTGAGTCTTCGCTGCTTTTTCCCATTTAATGCCAACCAGCTATCATAGATATTTTTAACCATCGAATATACTGAAGAAAAGAATCTTCCTGGCAGCTTTTTATCATATATGGGGCTATTTTTTAGATCTAGCCAGCAAGCTTCGAGTTCGTCAGTGGGGAGTTCGCATTGCTGCCGCCAAGTCTGGAAATTGGGGTGTCGAGATAACCGATCGAGTAATTCATCTATCAGTAAAGAACTTGTCAGAAAAAAATGCCATAGATGCTGACGAACATCTTCACTAGATTCACATAAAGTTACAAACGTAGTCCTTTCAATTTTCTTTTTAACTTTTGGATCGTTGACTGTAAGTTTACTTAACTCAACTTCAATCTTTTCATCTAAGGGCTTTTGTAGTAAAGCTCGATCCTCTACGCTGATGTTTTTAATACTTTTTCTATTAATATTCTTTTTGATTCCAGCAACTAAGCGGCAATGAATAGTGATGATGCTCATAATCTCCTCACTTGACTTTAAATAGGATAGTTACACAATCTAAACTTCTATTTCATCCCAACCAAATTTCCTCTCGATAACTTGATGCCCATCATCTCCTCAATTAATAGTGATAAATCTCCCATTCGCGCATCTAAAAAAGCCTCGAAATTATCATTCCACAATGTTTTTGGTTCGATAAAATGCGACCTCAGAATCTCATTCAATCGTTGTTTAGAAATACCCTGCTCATCTACCAATCGTGCCAGATATACTGATGGTGGTTGAGAGCCGATAAAACGGTTGGTATCTTTTTTGAGTGGAGTCCGATTTAGCAAGCAATTGTAGCGGGTTGCTGGAATACCTTGCTGCTTACACCAAGCCTCTGGAAACACATGATGGGATTCAATCTCTCCATCAAATACCTTCACGTCTCGGATTACTTCTCCTGAGAGAAAGTCGATTGCGCCTTGCTTGCGTAATAGCGCATTCAGCGTCTTATAAATTGCTCCCTGTCGTCGAGTTACTTGTAATAATCTTGCTCGATCGAAATGTACTGAATTGGTATTGCTCGGAATATTCCCACCTGCTAACCATTGGGGAATCTCGATCGTATCGTTAGCCGTGCGTTTGTTCTGCCAATTATTATAAACCTCTCCAAACAGACATGACCACCACCAGCGTTCTAATTGAGTGCGTCCGAGATCGTTAGGTAAGCCGACAATTGCCAGTACTGATGCCAAAGCGAGTAACTGACTGGGATAAGCAATATCTTCAGGATGGACGAATCCCAACCCATGCAAGGATTGTGCGGCTCGATCGAAACCAGCCAATGTCATCGGTGCAAATTGCTGATAATCTGCTAACTCTAAATCGAGAATATTCTGACGACCGCAGCCTACCGTTGGTAATTGAGTTAGGAGCGGATTCTCCTTGAGTACTCGCTCTCGACGATGATAAGTAGCAACTAGAGTCACTGCTGATAACCAATCGGTATTCCGCACTCCCTGAAGTACCCCAAATCTGGACAACTGCTGACTGATAACAGCAAAATGATCGCGCAGTGAGAAGTCTTCGGCAGCAAAACAGGCTGTTATGAGGTCGAAGAAGGTCATGGGAGTAGGCATTTCGTGCATATCTTCAAAGATCTGACAAACGGCTACTTTAGACAGTTCTGGACGTAGTTGAATAATGGGAAGTTGGTAGTGCTCGAATCTCTTGACAATTTCTAATTCAAATTGTCGAGCAAGGGCTAATTTTTCTGGATCGTAGTTCCAGTACTTCTGAAATCCTTCCCGCCATTGGGCATAGTTGAAGATGGCAGAGACGGGGAATAGTAATTGCTCGTACTCTTTTTCAGCAGTGGTACAATCAATTTTGCGATGTTTCGTTTTCTTGGTCTGCGATCGTGGTAGTGAGATGATGGCATCTACTCGCTCGATCTCTGGATTGAGAGCCGCAGGGATATCGATATAATACCAACGCTCTTGAACCTTATGCGTCTGGCGATCGCGAATACTCACTGCCGAACCAGAACGCAAGCACATGTAAGCACTAGTGAGTCGCTGTTGTCCGTCGAGGATCAGACTATCGGGCATGGGTTCCTCTTTGAGTCGAACACCTTCGAGTAGTCGCGGCTTGAAAGTGAAACTACTGTTGTTATTGACTTTAATGGTGAGAATTGCACCAATCGGAAAGGATTGAGAGATGCTGGCAATCAGTTTGACGATTTGTTCATTGCACCAAGTAAAACTCCGTTGAAGATCGGGCCGTTGAACTTTGCCTGTGTGGATCTCTTCGAGCAAGTCGCCAAGGGATTCTTTGGTGTTATCGAATATACCGATTGAGTTCATAGCTACTATTTTGTCACAAACTCTTTTTAGCATAATTCCTGTTGGAGATCGGGATGCAATTAGAGACTTAACTGGGATCGTTGCGATCCTTTTTTGTAAAGATTAGACCGATCGACCTCTACAAATTAACTGCTGGAGTTCTGGGGGTAGTCGCTCGAAGTGCTCTAAATACAAATCTGAGAGCGCGAGATAACGTCGATGGTATTTGGTTGGCGATCGATAGTTTTCATCAGTTTTGAACCACCGCTTGACATTTCCCAAGGAACAGTGACACAAAGCGGCAATTTGAGATCGATCGACATCCCATTTAGCTTCAAATTGGCGGGGAGTCATTTCTAACTGACAGTGAGCAAGTTGCTCGATTAAATCGATTTCTCGTTGCCCCAATCTACGAGGAATATTCAGTGGCATTGCTGTTGCGACCATCCCTCTAAATCTGATTCCCAAGCGGTATCGGCGATACAAAACTGCCGACTATAACTCGATCGATCTAGTAAGACTAGATATTTCCAGTTCCATCCGTGCTGGGATGGGGCATAGAAACTGCCAACGATTATTCCGGTGTCAGTTTCGTCGGAATCTTCTGGCAGTGGTTTCCAGCGCACATAGGCTCCAGGGCTGAAGCCATTAGCGGGTAATCGATCTGCAAATTCGAGCGTAGGCGGTAATCTCGATAATTCGATGGCGATCGTATCAACTGATTCACTATATTCTTGGCAATGATTCCAGAACTCGGATAGGCTTTCAGCTTGTAAGTTATGGCTTAATTGCTGAATCAGGAGAATGGTCAATTGTTGGCTATCGGCTACTGAAAAGTGTTGAGGACACAGATTGATAATTGCTTGGTGGAGTTGTTGCCAAGCCAATTGGGACATCTGCTGAAAATGCTCTGTTTCCGCTGCGGTCATAGTTCTAATTTCGATGAATAAGCGTTACCAGTAGTATTTAACTGCTGGTATCACCTGACTTTTATGCGTTTAGACTATCGATCGGCTGGGCTATCGTGTCATCATAGGATTTTGACCTCGCAAGAAGTTGACGTTTGTGATTGCGATTCTTCCTGGCAGTCGATTCGCTGGTTAGTTCTACTCATTCTAATAGTGTTGGGTGCAACCGTCAACCTATTGCGTTATTTTGCAATGGATAAAGTAGCTGGAATGGATATGAAACAACTGCGCCTTAGAGCCAAACTCCGCACGGTGGATGTGGCGAGTATGGTAGGTGTAGGCGAATCTTCGGTGCGGAATTGGGAAAAAGGGCGGACGATACCGAAACTCACGATCGACAAGACTGCGGCGTTGTGTGAGTTGTATCAATGTTCGATCGCGGATTTGGCGGAAGCTGTTATGGAGTCGATGGTTGAAGCTGGGGAAGAGGCAGAAAATATATCATCAGAGTGAGCTTGAATTAAAGAATTGTCTATTGTTTGAGTTGATAAATGTCACCTAAAATGATTTGCAAGGGTGACATTGTTGCAGGCGATTGGCAAAGGTAAAAACATCATTCGTTCTCATAGTTCACAGTAAGAATGTTGTTATTTAACTGAATGAAAATTAGTATTTTTTTATAGACATAGAGAATTTTTATCTCTGGATATCTCAACCGTTTAAAGCCGTTCGGTCTTGATATGGATGTGAGTGAGACTGCTTTTTCATAAATTTACTCCTTAAAAGACAATAATTGAGTTTGTCAGTAAATTTACGTTAATTCTATTGACAAATATAGGTTACAACCTCCGTATTTATACGCTAATAATTATTATCTTTACCCTGTATTATGAATGGCATGTGCTTTACAGTGAATGAGGTAAAGCAAAGAGCAGCAATTATTTGTAGGAATGGCTCGTGTCAAAAATATTCTGGCAAGCAAAAATATGGGGTCTGCTTCACGATCCGATCTTCAAAGCCCTCCACGATAACAGTGGGCGCGGCAAGAATAGCCTGTGGCAAGAACTAGCAGTGATGAAAGATTGGGTCGATAATGACTTGAACCCAGAGGAGTCTGGGGGCAAAGCGATGAAGCAAATGAAACTGGCGGACTTAATTACCTCTGCCAGCGATCGAGGGGCGATTGGTAGCCTATCGGTGAGTTTGGATTATGCTGATACAAATAATCGAAATTCTGGACTTGAGATTTCTCATCTTTTATCAGGCAAAAAAACGGAGTTCAAATTAAAAGCTGCCCAGCATCAACAGCTAATTAAGGGTTCTCGCAAACAGGTTTTGAGTGAGAAAGAAACTGCTCTGTTCGATTTACAGATCGCAGACAAAGATAATGTACTGCGATCGATCTCCAAAATAGACGACCCCCAAAAACTATTTTGGTGGCTGTGGCGATGCTTACCACAAGCCGCTTGTAATCTGATGGGTGATGATGAGAACCTGTTATTGATGCCTGCGGAAACACGCATTCCTGACGGTTCGATCTGGAGTCACACTAGCTTGACAGCAGCAATGGCTGGAGCTTTGACAGGTTTCGATCTAACACTAGACGATTTAAAGCAATGGCCGAGAAATCGAGAACCATCCCACGCTTATCTGGCTACGTTTAGTTTTACGCCGATTCAAGAATTAATTAAAGCTAGCCGCAAAATGCGAGATTTCTGGGCTGGATCGTGGTCATTACATTACCTTTCAGCAAAAGTATCTTGGCAATTGGCTCTAAAATATGGCCCAGATAGCTTGGTGTACCCTAGTTTATTTCAACAGCCATTAATTGATGACTGGTTGCTAGACAAATGGTCGGATTTTGCCCCTTGGATCGATCGACCTTCAGAGCGTCAGCTTTTAACAGCGGGTTTCCCGAATGTAATTGTGATGTTAATTCCAGAGGGAAAAGTAGATGCCGCGATGCAGTATGCCAAGCAAGTCTTAGAAGAAGAATGGCTTAAAATTGGTAATCTAGTATTTGATGAATTACAGCAGTGCAAGCAGCCTTGGATGCCGGAACTAGTCAAAGAGCATATTACCTGGAATGGGTGGCTTCAGACTCAATGGCAAACCTACTGGAGTGCAATGCCCGTAGGAGATCGGACGCAACCATTAACCAGTAGTGAGATCCATAAAAGTACTGAGGAATTTCCTTGGCGCGATCGTCAGAACCAGACTTTTCAAGTACCTATAGATCATAAGTTGTTTAGAGAGAAAGAGGCAGCATTTATCAATCAGGCGGCAGGTTTTCGCCGAGCAATATCTGGCAAACATCCATTCAATGCCAATGTTGGTTCTTGGTGGCCATATATATTCGATCGTACCCGCGCTAATGTCACTGCAATCAAAAATGCTCGAACGTGGAAACTACCAACGGTGTTTGATACTCGATCGACTATTTCGGGATTGGGATCGATTGTCCACCACTATCCAGTCAGGCATAAAGTGACTGACTCAGAAGCTAAAACATTATGGCAAAATCACGCCGGATTATTTGATGGACGAGAACAACTAAATGCTACTGAAGTGGTGAAACGGGTATTGCACAAAGTTATTCCCAAACTTATCCCCTCGTTGATAGATACTGACAAAATTGAGGCTATTTATCCAGATCTGACAGCGGGAGTAGCTGGGTATCTCAGAACTCACCCCACTCATCAGCAGAATTTTCGGCTAGCTTGTAACGCGGTTGAACAGGAACTTCGCACAAATAATGTAGCAGCGAAGAATCTGCCCAAAAATTGTGGCATTCCTTGGATGGAAGAACAATTAACCCTCGCTGCTAAAAAATACCATCCGCGCCACCTTAGCCCTGGCTGGTTGGTGGAAGAAATCGAAGTAGGCGATGAGCAAAGACAGCAGCTCAATGCCGATCTAGATGGAATCGTCACAGAATACTACCCCATAAATAACCCTGCTGATTGGTATGTCTTAGCCGCTGGGGATGGTGACGATCTGAGTAAATGGCTCAAGGGTATTAAGCTCAAAACCTATCGTGATTATGTGCCAGAGAAGTTAATCGATAAAGCTAGTGCCGTTTCAGATCGGGCTTCGACTCCGCTCAGCCCTCGCGCTGACAGGGATCTGAGTAAGGAAGATTCACAATTATTCAGCACATTCAATGAATTTCTCGATGAAAAGAAACGAATGGGACCATCTACCCATGCCGCTCTGAGCCGCGCTCTATTGGATTTCTCCAATCAATTGGCACCATATCTAACCGAACAAAGGTATGCAGGGCGATTGGTTTACAGTGGTGGTGATGACGTACTGGCGTACACCAATCTATGGGAGTGGGATAAATGGTTGTGGGATGTGCGGGAGTGCTTCCGAGGTAAACCAGATCCCGCTCAACAGTTCAGGAATGATGGTGACTACTGGCAATGGAATACTGACAAGATTCCAGACAACTTGTCTAAACGTCCCCTCTTTACGATGGGTGGAGTGGCGACGATTAGCTTTGGGATTGTGATTGCCAATCAGGGTGTACCACTAGCTATCGCCCTCGAAAACATGTGGGCAGCCGAACAGGGGGCTAAAGAACACTTTTGTGAAACGTTAGAAAAAGGACATCGCAAGAAGAATGCCGTTCAAGTGCGGGTGCTATATGGGAATGGCAATATCCTCAAAGCTACCGCTAAATTTGCAGCATTCGATCGATGGCGCAGTCTTCTAGATCTGGGGCTAGAACCAGCACTATTTGAACAAGCAGCACAAGTATGGGCAGAACATCCCGTCCCTAGTAATACCGCGATTTCGGCTTGGGTGAGTGCCTTTAGCGATCGACGTGATGTTTTTGCAGCTAGTTGTCTGAGCGGAGCCGAAGACAACGATCGAGATATAAAGCAAGAATTCATCACTACTTTGAGTAATTGGCTGAATGAAATGTGGAACACAAATGGCAAATCGGCTAGAGATAACGAAATCGGTCATTGGCTAAAACTCGCCGCTTTTGTCCTGCGAAAACGCGAGATTAAATTAGGAGGCAAGCGATAATGTTTTGGTATCGACTTATTCCGTTGGATGTCCTGCTATTAAGAGATGCTAAACCATTTACGCCTGGGGAACGCGCTTGGGCAGGGAGTACATTTCCACCGACTGGGGATGCGATCGCTGGAGCCGTGCGCGGACTATTGGGCGAGACACTAGATTTAGAAATTACGGGGCCATTCCTCTGTCGGCAAGTGGAGAATAAGCAGAAATTATATTTCCCGCGTCCGTTGGGATTTGTGGGCGATCGATCTCTCATTCCCCTACCCTGGGTAGATCCTGACAAT
>JBBRVB010000119.1:0-10015 GCA_038247275.1 Chroococcales cyanobacterium | reverse complement strand
GAATGTTTCCGAGCCAGGATAACGGAATTGGACATTTTCAAAGGAGATGCGACCGATACAACTTTTTAGGGGGATCGCATTTGGGCGATCTCTAATTTCAATTGGTGTATCGATGACTTCATATACTCGTTCGGCTGAAGCAGCAGCTTGAGCGATCGCTGGAGCCGCAAAACCGATCAGGAGAATTGGTTGGAGGATAAATAATAGATAAGTATTAAAAGCGACTAATTCGCCGATGGTCGATCGCTGATTAATTACTTCAATCCCCGCATAGCCGACAACCGCAATCGTAATTAGATTACTCAGAAAAAAGACGATCGGGAAGGTATTCCGAATCGCCACGATCGTTCGCATATTGACATTAATCAAGTCCCGATTAATCTCCTGATATCGGGACATCTCCAAGGATTCACGGACAAAAGCCTTGACAATCCGCACGCCAGAGATATTTTCTTGGAGCACTCCATTCAGATCGCCTAAACGTTCTTGAGCTAACCCGAATACTTTTTGATTTTTGATGAGGAAGTTCGCCAGAATCAATGCTGCTAATGGTACCAGAGCAAGACTAATTAAGGCTAATCGCCAATTCATCACTAGCAAAATCACTGAGGTAGCTAGTAGTGTCACGATCGAACTCACTACCTGAATTAAACTAGTACCGAGAAAAGACCGAATTTGCTCCACGTCGCTAGTGATGCGAGTAAGAAGTTGGGAAGTCTGGGCGCGATCGTGATAACTAAAACTGAGGTTTTCAATTTTGTCAAAGATTTTATTTCGTAAGTCATAGGCGACTCCTTGAGATGCTTTTTCCGCCCAAAAACTTTGCCCGAAATTAAATAAGCCCCGCCCTAAAGCGACTAATACCATCAATCCCGCACTATACAGTACCACTTGGAGATTCTTTTGGGTAATCCCACCATCGATCGCCCACCGAAATAACTGTGGCGTGATGGCATTTGTCACCGTGAGTAGGAGCAAGCTAATTACCGCGCCACTGACAATTAACCAGTATGTATGGAGACTGCGTAAAACGCGATTTAGAGCTTGCATATTATGAGAATGAAAGATTACCCAAGTGCAGGGGTTTAAAGCCCCCACCTTTAGGTGGATTGTGTTTAGGCTGGGGCTTAAATCACTAGCCTAAAAACTTCGCTGTCAACTGTCAACTGTCAACTGTTACGCCATGCCCCTAAGCTGTGGCTAATTCACTAGTGTCATCTGGATTGTTGCTTTCAGCCACTGCTGTTTTATGAGCCGCTGCATCAGTATCTAATTGAGAACGATCTGCGCGTCATCAGCATCATTCTACGGTATGTGGATGAGACTGTCGATTAGTCATGGAGGTTCTCCATTAACAGTGGAAAGTTCCCGCTCCCAATATTAGTAGGGTAAGTAGTGATTCTCTGTCCCCCGATCGGTACAAATATCGGGGAAATTTATTAACCCACAAGGGGGAAATCTGGATCGCTCGCCTTCAAAACATCTCCAAAAAGAGAGAGAGACCGATCGGGGCAATTCTGATATTGTCTAAGGTGCGATCGGTAACTTGTAGCTACTCATCTCGATCGGGTAGAGGTCTTACAGTCCCCATATTGCGATGTAAATCATCCCACGTAATACAGTAAAAATGCTCAAGTCGATCGATAAAATCAGTATTCAATTTGGAGAATCTTCAGATTTAAAAGCGAAATAATAGAGAGAGTAAGGCGCGTAAATATTACCGTCAACGTTGCTCTAGCCTTGCATAAAAAATAGTAATAAATAGCTACATTTTTCTAGCTTCCCTTAAAAAACTATTGAACTTAATTTCAGATCGATTCAAATAGGAAAAGATTATGTTAGACATTGATGAAATGAGTTCGGATGAAATCATAGAACTCTTGCACAAGGTAAGGTATGGGCATCTGGGCTGTCTTAACAAAGGCAAACCTTATGTTATTCCCATGCACTACTATATTAAAGATGCGGTCATTTATCTATTAACAACCGAAGGGATGAAGTCTCATGATATGGATGTGAATTCAGATATCTGTTTACAGGTTGAAGAGATTCATGACATGGATCGTTGGCAGAGTGTAATCGTTACAGGTACGGCAGAGCACTTAAAAGAAAAACAAGACATTGACGAAATAATGCAATTTATTAAAGTGCAGAATCCAACATTTTCCCCAGCCATCAATCGCACTTGGACTGATGCTGCGGGACGGGGCGAAGTCATTGCCATCTACCGAATTCATGTGGATGAAATGACTGGACGCACGACGCAAGGTGTGAGCAGTCGTCGGTTAGTTGGTTGAGTAAGCAAGATCGAGTTCATCAACAGTGCAGCCTGAATGCCACAGGCGGTAAATTGGCATGAAAAGCCATGTCAAATAGGGCAACTTGGGGCATATCTACGCCGAGAATATGTTCGATCGTATTAATACCTGCGAGGTTGGCGAGGCTACGCCAACGATTGTCATCTATCAAATGGGGTAGATCGTCACGATCTTAAATTATTCCTTTTGGATGATTGAATATTTACGATATTGATAACGATTGAATATTTGTTAGCACTGCTTTTGGCATAATCACGAAAGCCAAAAAATAACCTTTCAAGACTAGCTTAGATATTCGCTTGTTTAGCTATTACCCTCACAACTTCCTCAACTTTAGCTTTTATACTCTGACATATCCAAACCTTAGTTTCAGATCATTGTAAATTAAACTCTTTAATCAAAGCTTATGTTGCTAGATTCTCCACCACAGAATATCGCTACTAGTCAATCCATCAGTGCCTTTGGGCAAGCACGAGCCACCCTTACAAATCTCCCGCTCAGTGCCGAAGAACTGCGGAAAATTGATGCTTATTGGCGTGCTTGTTGCTATCTAGCGGTTGGGATGATTTACTTGCAGGATAACCCCCTGCTGAGAGAACCACTCCAGTCCGAACATATCAAAAATCGCCTCCTCGGTCATTGGGGTACTAGCCCAGGACTAGCATTTGTTTATGTTCACATGAACCGCTTAATTAAGAAATACGATCTGAATGCGATCTTTCTAGCTGGCCCTGGACATGGTGCGCCAGGTGTGATCGCGCCTGTTTATCTTGAAGGTACATATTCTGAGGTTTACACCGATAAGAGTCAGGATGAGTCAGGTTTAAAGAAGTTTTTTCAGCAGTTTTCCTTCCCTGGTGGGATTGGCAGTCATTGTACGCCAGAACTACCTGGATCGATTCATGAGGGGGGGGAACTAGGCTACAGTCTCGCTCACGCTTATGGCACCATCTTTGACAATCCCGACCTGATTTCAGTCGTGATGGTAGGCGATGGCGAAGCCGAGACTGGGCCACTGGCAACCGCTTGGCATTCCAATAAGTTTATCAATCCGATTCGGGATGGGGCAGTATTACCGATTCTGCATTTGAATGGGTACAAAATCGACAACCCGACGATTTTGGCTCGTGTCAGTCATGAGGAACTCGAATACCTGTTCAAGGGTTATGGTTATACGCCATATTTCGTCGAAGGCGATGACCCTGAATCGATGCACCAAGCGATCGCCGCTACCCTAGAACACTGCATTCAGGAAATTCAAGCGATTCAACAGCAAGCGCGGAGTACAGGGGTTGTAGAACGTCCCCGTTGGCCTGTGATTATCTTGCGATCGCCTAAAGGCTGGACTTGTCCCAAAGAAGTCGATGGGCACAAGATTGAAGGATTCTGGCGATCGCATCAAGTTCCACTCACCGGAATTAAGAAAAATCCCGCACACCTCCAACTTCTCGAAACCTGGATGCAGAGCTACAAACCAGCGGAATTATTCGATGCACAGGGTACGCTCATTCCCGAACTGCAAGACTTGGCACCTACCGGAATCCGCCGGATGAGTGCGAACCCTCATGCTAATGGCGGCGTATTACGCAAGGCTCTCAATATGCCAGACTTCCGGCAGTATGGGGTGGAAGTAGCTAAACCAGGGCAGATTGAAGTCGGCAATACAACACCTTTAGGGGCGTTTTTGCGGGATATTATGCGCGGTAATATGAAAAATTTTCGGGTGTTTAGTCCCGATGAGAATACTTCTAATAAACTCTCGGCAATTTATGCAGCCAGTAAGAAATTCTGGATTGAGGAATTCTTACCAGAAGACCAGGATGGGGGCGAATTAGCCACAGATGGTCGGGTGATGGAAATGTTGAGCGAGCATACCTTAGAAGGCTGGCTAGAGGGCTATCTGTTGACTGGTCGGCATGGCTTCTTATCAACTTATGAAGCATTTGTCCATGTGATTGATTCGATGTTCAATCAGCATTGTAAGTGGTTACAAACTTGCAATCGGATTCCGTGGCGATCGCCGATTTCTTCGCTGAATTTATTGATTACATCTACGGTTTGGCGACAAGAACATAATGGTTTTACCCATCAAGATCCGGGCTTTCTGGATGTGGTGCTCAATAAAGGCCCTGAAGTGACGCGGATCTATCTACCGCCGGATGCTAATACTTTGCTATCTGTTGCCGATCATTGTTTGCGAAGTAGTAATTATGTCAATGTGATTGTGGCTGATAAACAACAGCATTTGCAGTATCTCGATCGAGAGGCCGCGATCGCCCACTGTACCAAGGGGATCGGGATTTGGACATGGGCGAGTAACGATCTTAGTGCCGAACCCGATGTGGTGATGGCTTGCGCGGGGGATGTGCCGACATTGGAATCTTTGGCGGCGACGGCGATCTTGCGGGAGCATTTCCCCGACTTGAAGATCCGGTTTATTAATGTCGTCGATTTATTCAAACTCCAACCCAATACCGAACATCCCCACGGTTTGGCTAACAAAGATTTTGATGCTTTATTTACGATCGATAAGCCAATTATCTTTAACTTTCACGGCTACCCATTATTGATTCATCAACTTGCTTATCAGCGCACCAATCATCACAATTTACACGTTCGAGGCTATAAGGAAAAGGGGAATATTAATACCCCGTTAGAGTTGGCGATTAATAATCAGATCGATCGCTATAGTTTGGCGATGGACGCGATCGATCGAGTGCCAAAGCTTCAAGCCACAGGTTCCCATCACCGAGAGCAGATTAAAAATATGCAGCTTGAGTGTCTGAACTATGCCCATGAGTATGGGATTGATAAACCGGAGATCGTGAATTGGAAATGGCCTGGTTAAAACCCACCCCGTCGCTAATTCCTTCGGAAAGGCTTCGCCAACGCGCCACCCCTCCTCGGAGGGGAATTAGCCCCTAGTAATAAATAATTCTCTAATCCCTAATCCCTAACCCCTAACCCCTATCCCCTAAACCCTATCCCCTATCCCCCCCATGACCAAGCGATCGATTCAAGCATCTCCAGATGGAATTCAACAGGCTAAACGTGGGTTTGCCAACAAGGGGTGGACTCAAGAAAATCTGGCGGGAGAAGTACACCTAAAAACCCGCCAACCGATTTGGCGATTTTTTACTGGGCAACCAGTCGATCGACAGATTTTTATCGAAATTTGTGAGATCTTAGACTTAGATTGGCGCGAGATTGCCGACAATCCGCCAGCGCAATTTCCCGAACTAGGCAAGCTGCATGAGGTTGTCGCTGTGGGGATCGATATTCTAGTCGAACAGGTGAAATCGCAACGCTGGGACACGATTGAAGACCAGTGTGGTATCTTGCAGCTATTAGATATCAACCGTCCGGTCAACATTGACGATATCTATGTAGATGTCAATATTTTAGAAGAGATTACCAGCCAACAGTGGGTGGAGATTGGCGACCTCCAAAACATCGAACCTACCGAATTCGATCGCATTGGGATGGGTGCGGTAGACCAAAAACAAGTCCCCGGAATGCAGGTAGTTGAAACTTACTCAAAACTCAGGGTATTGGGTAAACCAGGAGTCGGTAAGACCACCTTTTTACAACATCTAGCAATTCAGTGTAATCGGGATGCGTTCGCGATCCATCGAGTGCCGATCTTCATTACGCTACGGGATTTTGCTGAAGAGTCTAGGGAAAATGGCAAATTTAGCCTCTTAGATTACATTCAGCAGGCATTTCTCGCCACTGAAATCCCCGGCCCATTTGTGCTAGAAACTTTACTGCAAGCTGGTCGAGTCCTGCTGTTGCTGGATGGGATGGATGAAGTATTGAACCAAGACATCATCGCAGTGTTGAGAGAAATTCGGAAGTTCTCCGAGAAGTATCACAAAAATCAGTTTGTAGCAACCTGCCGCACCGCCACCCAAAAGCTGCAATTGCGCGGCTTTACTGACGTGGAAATCGCCCCCTTTACCGAAGCTCAAATTGCTACCTTTGCTCAAAAGTGGTTTGGAGCATTTGCGAGGGGGACATCGCGATCTAGATCGTCACAATCGATCGAGTTTATGCAGAAATTGGACTTACCAGAAAACTGGCAGTTTCGCCAACTGGTAGTCACGCCACTGTTTCTCCACCTCGCTTGCTGGGTGTTTCATGGGCAAGATAAATTTCCGACTAAACGCACGGAGTTTTATAAGCAAGGACTAGATTTGCTCCTGGGTAAATGGGATGAAGCTAGAGGTATTAGACGGGATGATGTCTATCGGGGGTTTTTATTGCCCCAAAAACTCAAAATGCTGAGTCAACTTGCGGCTGTCACCTTTGAAAAGGGGGAATACTTTTTTGAGCAGCGCGCGATCGAGCAGTATATTGGGGACTATTTAGGCAATTTGCCAGGAGTGAATTTAGAACCAGAGGAACTCCAACTCGAAAGTGAAGCGATGCTGAGATCGATCGAGGCTCAACATGGATTACTCATCGAACGAGCGCGGGGAATTTTTTCGTTTTCTTATCTGGCATTTCAGGAATACTTTACAGCTCGAAAAATTGTTGCCAGTCATAATCTTCAGGCATTAGAAAGATCCTTAGAAGGGTTGGTTGCTCATATTACCGATCCGCACTGGCGCGAAGTCTTCTTATTAACGGCGGCGATGTTGCGAAGTGCCGATTCACTAGTGCAGTTGATGAAGCAACAGATCGATGTGTTAGTCGCTCAAGATCCCTATCTGCAAGAATTTTTGGTATGGGCAAGCCAAAAATCCCAGATGATTCCCACGAAACCCCAGTTTGCAACTGCGCGGGCATTTTACCTTGCCCTTGCCAATTCACCGCATCCAGGGGCTAATTTTACCTTAGCCTGCACCCTCAACCAGGGGATGTTTTTAGATGCGGCGTTGGATAATTTGCTAGTAGAATGTGCCGTTAACGATCGTCAAGATTTTGCCAATGCTCATGCTTGCGGTGAGGCTCTGGGCAACATTTTAGGAATGGTTTTGGATGCGGGATTTTATAAATCTCTGCAACAATTAAAAGACCAATTGCCAGATTTGAGTCAGAACAAGAAATCCGTTGGCGTTGGCGAAGCCTCAGCAAAAGCCTCTCTTTCAGAGAATCGCGACTGGTGGCAGCAAAACTATGCTACTTGGTCGGAGCAGTTGAGAACTACGACTGTCAATTACCTCAATATTAATCATCCCTGGCAGTTTAGTACCGAGCAACAACAAACGTTGGCATCTTATTATACTGCCAATCAACTCTTACTCGATTGCTTAAATAGTAACTGTGAAGTGACAGCAGCAATTCGGGCAGAAATTGAAGCTACTTTATTATTGCCTCAACAAGAATTGGAAGATCGAGAATGGCTGGGTAGTTAAATTAGTGAATAGTGGAAAATAATCTAAAAAATATATCTTCGAGCAACAATTCAAACATGTATTCAAACATCAGGCTGTCATACTGGTTTGTGTTGACAGGTCATCATTAATAAATGACAAAGTTAACAGATAGTAAAATAATAGGTAATATACATGGCTGACATTGTTGATACTGCTGTTAAAGCTGGTTCTTTCACTACACTGGCTGCTGCACTCAAAGCAGCGAGTTTAATTGATACGCTCAAAGGTAAAGGGCCATTCACTGTCTTTGCCCCAACCGATGAAGCATTTGCTAAACTGCCTGCTGGTACTGTCGATGCACTGCTAAAGGACATTCCCAAACTCAAGAAAATCTTGACCTATCATGTCGTAGCTGGCAAGGTGATGGCGGCAGATGTAATGAAGCTTAAATCGGCTACAACCGTTGAAGGCTCGGATGTCAAAATCGATACATCCAAGGGCGTTAAAATCAACGATTCGATGGTGACAACTCCTGATGTCGCGGCTGATAATGGTGTCATTCATATTATTGATACCGTCTTGATGCCTGCCTAAACTTTCTAATAACCGCTATTGATAGTCGATGTGGTGCTGTGTTGCGATCGCATCGATTTTTATTGACTAAAGGTAAATCTGCGACACTCGGATAACGGGAATATTTAGTTCGCCAAGATCTAAATAAACACGATCGATCGAAGCTCTTTGATTAAGATTTGTCTTGTAATCAATCAATTCAAACTACAAATCAAACAGTCATCATTCAAAGTAGTGAACGAGTAGGATTATTTATTAAATGTAGGTTGAAAATTGGACATATCGATGATGAGGCTGGCGATCGCAAATACCGATCGTAGTCCTAATCTGAACCCAACTACCAGGAATAAATTTATGCTATGCAACCAGCCGCTCACTCCATCAACCAACCTGGATACTGACGAACAAATTCACCCTCAACTCTCGGCATCTGCCCTGAATCTCAAATAATTCAATCGACTGTATCTACTCCTCGATCTGATAACCACCGAACTAGAAGAATTAATCGATCTAGCGGTAGAACATACTACTGAATGGAATGCTATATCGATCGCTACCGAACAACTGGATTGGGATGAGGATGCATCTGAGGTAATCGCTGCAATCGATCGTGCCACAGACAGCTTCAGCCGAACTGTCGATCCTTGACTCCCAGTCCAGTCGCAGCGGTATTACTCCAATCACTGACTATAACTAACGAGGTAATCCCATGATCGAAGAGCTAGTTGATGCTAAATACACGGTACATGACTTAATTCGTGGACGTTGGAGTCCGCGTGCCTTTGCAAATCGTACCGTCGAAAGTGAAAAACTCCTAATCATGCTCGAAGCCACTCGATGGGCAGCATCTTGTTTCAACGAACAGCCCTGGAGTTTCATCGTTGCGACTCAAGGCGAGCCAGCGGAATACGATCGATTATTCAGTTGTCTGGTTGAATTCAATCAATCTTGGGCGAAGAGTGCCCCTGTATTGATGTTATCGGTTGCCAAGATGCACTTCGAGCAAAGTGGGACAGAAAATCTTCATGCTTTTCACGATGTGGGTGCAGCCGTTAGCAATCTGGCAACTCAGGCATTGGCACTAGATCTGTTCGTTCATCAAATGGCGGGGTTTGATGGAGCTAAAGCGCGATCGTTATTTGATATTCCAGTAGGTTGGGAACCTGTGGCAATGATGGCAATTGGTTATTTAGGCGATCCGCAAATATTACCCGAATCATTGCGCGAAAAAGAAGTCGCACCCAGAACCCGTAAGCCTTTAAAAGAGATGGTATTTACAGGGAAATGGCATCAGTCATCAGAATTAGTGAGCGATCGATGATAAACAGTTGACAGTTGACAGCTAAATAAAAAGTTGCTGCTACTAACAGTGACTTCTAAGTATTCATTTCCATCTATTTGTAAATTGGAGATCGATCGATGGCTAGAGATCCACACGAACAAAGCAATTACGAACGCAATCTAGAACTGCGAGATGATGAAGAAGCTTATCGACTCAAACAGGAAGAAAGACGCTTAGAAAATGGCAAACGAAGTGCCTCTTTTAACTGGATTATCAATAGTATTTATTTTCCAGTAGCATTGCTGGAAGTTTTACTGACGTTGAGGTTTTTACTCCGGTTTTCTGGGGCAAATACTGAAAATGTCTTTACCCAGTTTATTTACAAGCTTTCGGCTCCATTTATTGCCCCATTTGCAACATTATTTATCAGTCCTGTTTATGGTGGTGGCGCAAATATTTTTGATGTCAATATTCTAGTAGCGATCGTTATCTATTCGCTCTTATGTTGGCTGGCTGTCACG
>JBBRVB010000118.1:0-10099 GCA_038247275.1 Chroococcales cyanobacterium | reverse complement strand
TCCACGAAATAACAGAGGTTTCAGTCGATCGCGTGTTGTCAATAATCTGCACTTGTTGACAATATGTCACGAGAAAATAGGTATTTGGGATAGCAGTATGGCAAGCGATCTCTCGATCGAAAAGATAACGGGAAAAGTCAGCTTCTGAGAATACCTCCAGACAATAAAAACATACCAAAATTTTCTTCTTTTGCTTTGGAAATTCCTGAAGCTATTTCAAAAATACTGGATCGTACTATTTCTGAAAATCCAGATGACAGACCTCTTATGTCAGAGATAAAGGCACTACTTGAAAAATATATTTTGCATGGTAAGCATCGCGCATTAATTATTTATAATGACACAACATATATTCTAGAAAAAATAAATCAAGTTGTAAAACTTGATGTTCCAAATTATGGATATTTACACATTAAGTATGATGGTTTGGATTTCTTAGTTAATCTTGTAATTGGCTCTATTTTTGCAAATAATAATATACTAACGCAGGGGCAATCACTTCCCAAAAATTGTGTGATAACATTAGGCGACATTGCTCGTCGTGCAGACAGACTATTTGTAACTTTTGATGTATCTAATCCGGAGGTTGTTTTATGATTGGTAGTCAAACCCATAATTTAGGAGATCTGATTGATAATCGTTATGAAATTCTCCGTTTTGTTGGTGAAGGTGGTATGCAGTATGTTTACTGTGCCAAGGATATACTCCTTGGAAAAGAAGTTGCTCTGAAACTACCTAAAAACTCATCAGCAAAAAAGAGATTTAAGCGAAGTGCTATTGTGAGTGCGAAGATAAATCATCCTAATGTGGCAAAAACGTTAGACTATCTTGATACAGATCTATCACCTTATTTAATAGAAGAATATATTTCAGGTAAAGATTTAAAGGAGGGATTATTACAACAATTAGGTATTGTCGATCCATATCTCACTGCTAAAATTATCCATTACTTAGCGAAAGGAATTGCTGCTTCTCATAGTGCAGGTGTAATTCATCGAGATTTAAAGCCAAGTAATGTAATGTTTTCAGGTGGTTTTAATATGTCAGAGATTAAAATCACAGATTTTGGCATAGCCAAGATGGCTGAGGAAGAAATTATCAATGCAGTAGAGGGTGGGGAATCGTCAATTAGTGCTTCTGCGACAGCAATCGGAGCATTGCCATATATGGCACCTGAAATGATTAAAGATGCTCGAAATGCGGGTAAACCATCCGATATATGGGCACTCGGTGCAATGATGTATGAGTTAATAAGTGGTCAAAAACCATTCGGTGTTGGATTTAATGCTGTCCCTAAAATTCTTACAGCAACACCACCTTTAAAGCCTGACTGCATCAATAGAAGTTTGCAATTCAAATCATTAGGCAATGAATTATATTTATTAATTATTCAATGTTTGGATGGTAATCCAGACAATCGTCCTACAGCAGATGAGTTAGTTGAAAAATGTACAAAACTCTGCTATCCGGTTGTTGAACGTAAAACAGGTACGTGTATCTACTTGCATCCGAAGTGGAATTGGGGTCGTATTCAGAGCGACGATGGAAAAACTATTTTCTTTCATTCTGCAAGTATATATGGTGATAAACCTGTTGTTAATAGTAGAGTTTGCTTCTCTGCATTTCCAGGTTCACCTCACCAACGTGCTCATCCTGTTTTATTAATTAAAGGTGTTAATACTAATTCATGAAAATTCCACTGAAATGGATATTCAGAAAAATATAATCGATCGACAGATCTCGATCGAGACTAAAACTTGCATCATCCTAGCGAAGAGACTACCCCAGCAAGTAAAATATATAGCAATCCTAAATGATTCCCTGTATCAAACGCGCCTGAAAGCGTTATCCTGTATAGTCATAAATTTGTCAACTGATTTAGGATTGCTATAGAAACAGTAGCAGTTGTGAGAGTAATCATTATTCAAACTATCGAAGCTGTATTTGATGGAACCAACCTTCACCCCTTAGTACCTCTGAATTTAGAAGTAGGAGCGCGAGTCAAAATCACGATCGAAAGTAAGCAACCACGCCCATTCGGTTTATGTGCTGGCGAATTCACCGTTTCCGCTGATTTTGACGAACCCCTACGAGGC
Organism: Chroococcales cyanobacterium; assembly: GCA_038247275.1. Classification (GTDB taxonomy): domain Bacteria; phylum Cyanobacteriota; class Cyanobacteriia; order Cyanobacteriales; family Chamaesiphonaceae; genus Chamaesiphon. Next base: position 8,003 of record JBBRVB010000118.1, on the reverse strand, counting down.
GAAATCTTGAATACATTCGATCGTGCCAGCACTATTTAACATTTAAAGTTTAGGGAAACCCATCATGAAAAGTCGTAGCTTTACAGTTGTTGTATATCGAGAAGATGACATTTATATTGCTGAGTGTCCAGAAGTTGGTACCGTAGATCAGGGCGAAACGATCGAACAGGCGATCGCTGGTTTAACAGCAGCAACAAAATTATACTTAGAAGAATTTCCCGTACCAGAAACATCGCCTCGATTTGTAACCAGTATTGAGGTTAGCTATGCCTAAATTGCCAAGGATATCTAGTCGAGAAGCAATTCGGGCATTGAAGCGGTTAGGGTTTGAGGAAGTTCGGCAAACTGGCAGCCATTTGGTACTGAAAAGAGATACTGATGATGGGGTAATTGGTTGTGTCGTTCCAGTCCATCAGGATTTGAGAGTCGGGACACTAAGCAGTATCCTCAAACAAGCACAAGTTACGCCTGAAGAATTTATTGAAAATTTATAGAATTTAATTTCGGTCAAATCACAACTTAATTAACGCGATCTTACCAATCTTGATAGTCGAGCCATGTGCAAGCAGATTGAGAATATATTCAACCGTTAGCCGAGTACCTTTAATTACTGGTTTGCCGACTACTACTTTCGGATTGGTGGTAATGCGATCGAGCAGTTCTCTGTTTCTCATATCTTTAACCTAACAACATAGATTAGTCGATCGCATTGGATCTCGATCGCGATCTGGTTTAGTTAGTTACCCGCGTTTAAAAGAATCGATCGAATTCTCCTCGCGATACCTGCGCCTGGAAGCTGGGTGAAACTACTGCTACTGCGGATGGTTGATGAAGTTTAATAGCATCACTGATGAGGCTTCAAGCGGTGTTTAGAGGTAAGGTCGGGATCGATCGAGTTGCAACTGACGATCGAGCTTGTTTGTGCAGAGTCAAGTAGTCAGGATCGACATCCATTATCGATCCTGACTGATGAAAACGGTCTTTACCCTAGATTCCCAGGATTAGATGGTTCAAGCTGGTTGGTAAGTCACTCCCACTTTGGGGTGAAATTAGCAGTTATCGTGGAGATCTCGAACCTAAAATTAAATTTATGTATCGGCAATGCTAAAGTGCTACCGATAAAACCATATAATTGTTAAAATTAGTAAAGAATTTGCAACACACTGGGAACATACAGCCGTCATGGGTCGATTAGGGGTTTTACTGCTGAATTTGGGCGGACCAGAGCAATTATCGGATGTGCGTCCGTTCTTGTTTAACCTGTTTTCCGACCCTGAAATTATTCGGATTCCAATCGCGGCACTTCAGAAACCGCTAGCTTGGCTCATTTCGACTTCACGCGCGAAAAAGTCTCAAGCTAATTATCAGAAAATTGGTGGCGGCTCTCCCCTCCGCCGAATTACCGAAGAGCAAGCACAGGCATTAGAAGATCGGTTGCGATCGCAAGGTGAAGACGCAAAGGTGTACATCGGGATGCGCTATTGGCATCCCTTTACCGAAGATGCCCTTACTCAAATTAAACAAGATGGGATCGAACAGCTTGTAATTCTCCCCTTATATCCCCAGTTTTCAATTAGTACTAGTGGCTCCAGCTTCAGACTAATCGAAAAAATTTGGAGTGAGAATCCACATCTCGAACCACCTCAATATACCGTAGTTGCCGATTGGTATAAGAAACCTGGTTATCTCCAGGCGATGACCGATTTGATTGCCACGGAAATCGATAAATGCCCCAACCCAGATGCGGCACATGTATTTTTTAGCGCACATGGCGTTCCGGTGAGCTATGTCGAGGAAGCTGGCGATCCTTACCAAACAGAGATCGAAGACTGTACTAAGCTGATTATGCAGACGCTAGGACGGAAAAACGCACATTCGCTGGCTTACCAAAGTAAAGTCGGACCGATCGAGTGGCTCCAACCTTATACTGAAGATGCGATCGTCGGACTAGCAGCCCAAGGTGTCAGCGAGTTAGTGGTGGTACCGATTAGCTTTGTGTCCGAACACATCGAAACTCTCGAAGAAATCGATATCGAATATCGAGAAATCGCCGAGGAAGCTGGCATTCACGTCTTCAATCGCGTACCCGCATTAGATACCAATCCAGTGTTCATCCAAACTCTAGCAGACATCGTACTCGAAGCTGCTGCGGCTCCCAGTCTCGATATCGCCCGAGTTACCCAGATGAAGAAGCGGATCAAGATGTATCCTCAAGAAAAGTGGCAAATGGGTCTTACTACTGCGGCAGAAGTTTGGAACGGTCGGCTGGCAATGTTAGGATTTATTGGGATTGTGGTAGAACTAATGAGTGGTCGTGGCCCACTACACCTATTGGGAATACTTTAAATCGTCGATCGTCAATAATTGACATTCTATCGTTAGGTCATTAAGACCAACGAGTAGAAGATGGTTGATTTTGAGCTGTGAATTTAGAGATATCTCCTGGTAATACCATTCACAAGAGCGGGTAAAGACAATTCATGAATTGCCTTTACCCATTAGTAGCGGTTTAGAGTCTCCTGCCTAAAGGTGCGATAGTTGTTAAGAGGGAGTTTAAATCTCCCTCTTAACAACAACGCTCTCTTGAAAAGGTGCTTCACTTGCAATACCTCTCGGTTAAGGAATCTTGAGCGATCTTTTCCCACGAAGTTTCAAGGGATTCAGCCGTCTAATCGAATTCAATTTGGGCTTAACCGAAAAGTATTGGCTTCACTTGGGGAAACCCCCAGAACGCACTTTTCGTTGTCAACTGTCAACTGTTGACCCGATCTGATGAGGCGCGATTAAGAATTTAGCTCTTTGGGTAAAACTTTAACGATCCGATCTTTGCCATCCCGGAGAATACGGACATCGAGCTGCTGGCTGACATGGCTATTTTCCATCACGTCCTGTAACTGATTGGCATCGCGAATCGCCTCGCCATTGACTTCCAAAATTGCGTCACCTCGGCGCATTCCAGCGATCGAAGCGGCAGTATTCGGTAAAACGCGGATCACTAGCACTCCATTAATCGCTGGGATTTGGAAGGGTGCATTCGGATCGCTATTATTTTCGGTCGCAATCTGCGGTGTCAGTGTCACCATTTGTACGCCCAGATAGGGATGCGAAACTTTTTCGCCACGCGCCAATTGGGTCGAGATCGTTTTGACTTTATTGATCGGAATCGCAAATCCAATCCCCATCGCATCTGCTCGAATAGCGGTATTGATCCCAATTACTTGCCCCTGAGCATTGAGCAGTGGCCCCCCGGAATTACCAGGATTGATAGCGGCATCGGTTTGGATAAAATCGAGACGTTTGTCAGTCATCCCGACGGTAGAACTCGCACGTTTGAGGGTGCTAACTATTCCGAGCGTGACTGTATTATCCAGCCCAAAGGGATTACCAACCGCGATCGCCCAGTCCCCAACTTTTACCCGATCTGAGTCGCCCAATTGCGCGATCGGTAAATTTTTAGTACCACTAACTTTGACAACCGCTAGATCGGTGACCGGATCGACACCTTGAACCTTGCCTTCCAAGCTGCGGCCATCTTTGAGGATCACCGTAACTTTATCCGCACGATCGACTACATGGGCGTTGGTTAAAATGATCCCATCTCGATCGATGATAAAGCCCGAACCCTGACCGCGTAATAGTTGCTGTTGGGGTAATCCAGTCATGGCTTCATCACCAAAAAATGGGTCGATCCGGCGCGTAATCGTCCGCTCGGTATCGATTCGGACTACCGCCGAACCGACTAAATCTACAGCTTTACTGATGAAGCTACCGCCATTGTCTACAGTGGGAATAGCGGTTACTGGTACTGCTGCTAGTGCGGGTAAAGGTAAAAAGGTAGCAATAATCAAAGCGATCGCGGCGATCGCGTAACCTAGTCTTGATTTCATATTGCAGTCAACGATTGGTAATAACTCTTATTCTTTAATTGTGGCAATTTTCCTGATTAATGCTAGGTATTTAGCGGATTTAGACAAAATCGGGGATGAAACATCGTTCCATCCCCGATTTTAATTATCGACAGCTTAAGTTCAAGCTTAACCGCGACCGCTAGGTGCGTTGTTGCGAGTTGGTGGTACTTCGGGCGGTAGTGGTGTAGTCAAGCTGGGGCTTGGCTTACAAGGACAGCCGATCCCACCACCAGCGATGACGAGGAATTGGTTGAAGTCACTACCTTGACTGGAGATACCATCATTCCAACCAATCCGCACGCCTTGGGTACCCAAAGAGGTAGCCTCATTATCAAATTTTGCTAACTGTGCGCCACCATTTCTATCTGGTACAGAGTAGACAGTCGTAGTGCCTTTACCTTTTTGAGTTGACTCTAGATAGAGTGTGTAGGGTGTCCCCGCTACGAAGGTAAACTCAGCAAAAGGCCTTCTAACCGCTTTACCGGCAGTACCCGTGCGATTCTTGCCCGGTTTGTCTTGAGCGCGAGCTTCAGAAATTAGGGGTGTTTTCTCGCCAGTGGCTAGATTGAGTACCCCAAAAGTAGATTGAGCAGAGTTATTGGATTTCACAAATTGAAATTCAATGATGGTGTTCCGATCGAATTGAACGGCTTGGTTGTTGAATTGTTCGGCAGCATTGGCAATCTGAACGAGGCTCCCAAAGGCTGCTGTGGCGATCGCACCACAGCCGATGAGGAGTTGACGGAATTTGGATATTTGGGTCATTGTGGTCAAACCTGGCTTCTTAATAGTCAATTTATTGATGATTTCAGGGATCGAGAGGACCGTAATGGTGAAGAGCGAGTTAGACACCGCTCTGTTACCAATATGTTCGCTCCCGAGGGGTTTAGACTAGCTCTTTACCAAAGCTGGCTGACAACTGTCGAGCTAGTGGCAGTAGCACCGCTCTTGACGGATTCAATAAACTGTCGCGCTTCGGCTTGAGCAGCAGCGAGTTCGGCAGCAGCATCGGCTTCAGCCGTTCTGGCAGCGAGTAGTTCTGGGCTAGGAGCTGTAGTTGTCGGCGCGCTACCGATAGTATCGGCATTGGGGCAACCACAACTAGCGAGATCGGCAACACCTTTATCGACCGAATAGCGGACAGGAGTTGTATCAGCAGCTACTGGTTGAGCTGCTGCGGCTGCGGAGAGATTGGCTACGGCAGTATCATAACTGGTTTGAGCAACACCGATTCTGGACGAAATAGTGCCAGCTCGACCGCTAATTGCGGGGCTAGGGCTGGGCGAACTACTGTTACCAGGAGCGATCCCAGGACCACCACCAGTGGTAGTAGTGACGTTACCACCACTAGCATTACTATATGCACCACCAATGACTGCTGTCTGAGCTTGAGCGATTTGGACTGAGCCGATTGTGACTGTGGCAGCGATTGCGCTACAGTTAATGATTAATTTGCGACACTTAGAGATATTTAGCATTGTCATCTAACCTTAAAATTGATGATTGATTTGTGAGCAACTGAAACAGTAGGCAATCCCTGGTAAGATTTTAGCGGTTTTAAAAGTTAAAAGATGCACTTGCACTGAGGACAAATCTCGCACTTTGTCCGGGAATACCAGTGATATCTCGGAAGGCGGGAGTGATCACCAGTGGGAAATTGTCGAACGGTGCGATAGAAACGCCCGCAGCGAGATCTTGCCCCGTCCATTCAACGACGGCACTAATCGGTCTAGCCACACGAACGCCCACGGAACCAAACAGACCGATGCCACCACGATCGAGGCTTTGGTTGTTCACATCGAATGGTACAAAAACACCACTACCGACACCAGCAGTGAAAGCTACCCGACTGAAAGGTTGATTGATGTCTTCAACAGTGCGGAGAATTTTGGTACCGACCAGATAGTAAGAGTTGTTGGGATAATCCGAAGGACTGTTAGCATTGCTACCAGCACCAAAGTTAACCTTAGCGAATTGGTTCCAACCAACCGCGACGGCGGTATCTTCAGCGACACGCTTATGGAGTTTGGCACTAAACGCACCACTACCAAAAGCCGCACTAGAACCGAAACTATTGAGCGCGTAAGATATTTCTGCCCCGATCGACTCTGTGGCATCACCTAATCCGATCCCAATTCCCGCACCACCGTCGGAGACACAAGTTGGACCTCTAGTACAACTTTGATAATCAAGAGAAAAGAAGACCAGATTTTTGTCAGCACCAAATCCAACGGGATTGAAAATTGCAAAGGCGGGAGAACTCTTGGGCTGATAACTATTGGCATCAGCTTGTTGGTTCTGATTATTTTTGATCGTATCGAGCTGATTTTGTAAGTCCGTGCTGTCGCTGGGATTAGCAGGTGTCGTAGGCAGGGTACCTGGAGTAGTGCCTGGAGGTGCACTGGGGACTTCGGTCGGAGTTGGTGGTGAGGGTGGAACTTGAGCTAGAATGTCGCTGGCAACCATCGGTGTGGCTTTTAGCCCTGGGTGATAATCCGTAGTCGATAGTTTACCCAAACTAGCAGCATCACCAGTGATGGCTTTGGCACTAGGTTTTATGTCAGGGCTAGCATGAGTAGCTGATGCACCAAATAGGGGCATTAGGCAGCAACTGACATACCACATTAATCTCTTCATGATGGAATTTCCCGAATATTTAACAATTCTGACGCGTAAATTTTGTGTGACTAACTTTGAGGTAGCAGCACCGGTAGAAATGTCAGCTAAAACGCTGAAATAAATTTGACTCCGGTTTGTCTTCTACATGTTACTAGATACTAGCATGACCACGTTAAACCTTGAAGCCAGATTACTCGCTCACTATATATGCTGAGGATACTTTTAATGTTTCGGAGCGACCAGATCCTGGTCGCTCGTCAAGATCGTCAACCTAAATTGCGATCGATTAATCGATCTATCTCCGATCGGTTTTGAGTAGACTACTCGCTCTAATATTGAGCTTGTGAGTTAGTATTAGCAGACCTTTGGGATTGTGCAGAGCGATGTTGGATCGATCTAAACAGCCCCAGTATCGATCGCGGGTCGAGGCATTTAGTGACTTCAGCATAAATACTTATGGCTCTCTAGGATTAAGTATGTTAGATGTAGACACATCGATCGAATTTACACGGCTTTCCTCGCTTCTGGGGGATCTCAAAATGTTCAGTTGTGAACATTTGCATAATTTAGCCGGAAGAGGCATACTTATCGGCTGCCGATAGGTATTTATGCTAAATTACTTTCACTGCGAATCCACCAGATGAGGACACTTGAAAATGGCCCCATTGATAGTCGCAAATACCGAGTTTGAGTGATAGGAGAGCCACCAACCACTGACCGATACCATAAGCTCATAAAAAATAAACTAGTTACTTAAATTGTGCCCACTCGATCGCCAAAATTAACGTTACAACCAGAAAATATCTAGATCGATGGCGCGATCGGTCTGCTGCTACTGGCTAATGTGAGATAATTAAATCTCAGAGCCGATTTTTTTCCCAGCACAATGCCGATAGCGACTACCACCTCAAATATGAATGCCTTTCCCCTGACTGCGGTAGTGGGACAAGAAGCGATCAAGTTAGCACTACTACTGACTGCTGTCGATCCGAGTTTGGGGGGAATTGCGATCGCTGGCGGTCGCGGTACTGCCAAATCGGTGATGGCGCGGGCAATTCACTCGTTATTCCCACCGATCGAAATCGTAGTTGGTGGTGTCAGTAACTGCGATCCAAATGCACCCAGCGAGTGGGATGACAGATTAGTAGAGCTACAAGCAGAAGATCCCCCGCTCGAATTACCGACGGCGATCGTGCCTGCTCCATTCGTGCAAATTCCGCTAGGTGTGACCGAGGATCGGCTGTTGGGTTCGGTAGATCTCGATAAATCAGTACAGGAAGGAGCTTCAGTATTTCAGCCAGGATTGCTAGCGCAAGCGCATCGTGGGGTATTGTATATCGATGAAATCAATCTCCTAGACGACCAAATCTCTAACTTACTCCTGGGTGTCTTAACTGATGGACGCAATCAAATCGAACGCGAAGGGATTAGCTTTCAACATCCCTGTAAACCGTTGCTGATTGCCACCTACAATCC
>JBBRVB010000117.1:0-10169 GCA_038247275.1 Chroococcales cyanobacterium | reverse complement strand
ATCTCCCGAATGCAGATCGGTAATCTGGACGATCCGATAACCATTAAAGGCGCGATCGAGTTTTGGTAACTCGATCGTATTATTGGTGACTTCCAACCAATTTGGTTCGATTTTGTGAACGTAAACACTAGTAGCGAATATCAGCACACAGCCCATCAGGAGGACTTGAATCGATCGAACTAAAAATAATTGTAACTTCTTGGGTATACGCACGCGTGAAGTGGGGGATAGCGGTTAGGGGATAGGGGTTAAATTTTAGACGTTAGATTTTAGGGAATAGCTCTTGGGCTGCCCTATTCCCTATTCCCTATTCCCTATTCCCTATTCCCCCATCGGTAAGAGTACTCGAAACTTGGAGCCAACACCAATTTGACTGACAACTGAAATTGAGCCACCGCATCGGAGGAGAATATTTTGGACGATCGTCAGCCCTAAACCTGCGCCATTGTTGTGTTCGGGTGATAGATTGCGGACGCGATAGAACCGATCGAAAATCTTGGGGATTTCGGTTGGGGCAATCCCAATCCCAGTATCGCGAAACTCTAGTTGAATGTATTCGCCTTGGATGGAGGCTTGTACAAAAACTTGCCCGCCGTCGGAGGTATATTTAATCCCGTTATGCAACAGATCGATTGTAATTTGTCGCAACCACGTTTCCACGCAAATAACTGGGGGTAAATTGCTGGGGATGGTATAGCCCAGTCGCACTCCTTTTTCGGCGGCTAAGGGTTGGTAGATACTCGCGATGCCAGGAATAATTTGGGAGAGCTGAAGCGGTACCACTCCAGCCCGATCTGGCGATCGATCGAGTGCTAGCAGTCTAGTTGCACCACTAATTAGGGAGTTTTGGCGATCGCATTCACCCCGAATTAGCCCCAGATATCTCTGTCGTTGGGGTTGTTTGAGGACAGGGGATTCGAGCAGTTTGAGAGCTGTTTTGATATTGGTTAGGGGCGTACACAACTCTTGCATCAGATGGGCGATTAGCTCATCTTTTAAGTCACCTAAGCTGAGTTCTGGAGTAGAAGTTTTTTCCATCAACGGTGGAGTTGGGAGCTGGGTAATGGGTAATGGGTAATGGGTAATGGGTAATAATTAGATTGTAGTGGAACGACACGACTAAAAATGTGGGTAAAGCGATCGCGTAAAATATACTGATTGTATTTTCAGGACTCTCAATGCCCACAGTTTTAGTCGTGTCGTCCCAGTAGGGTGGGCACTGCCCACCAGCTAGGTTTCAAACACGAGCGATTCGCTCGATATCACTAAATTGATGTGGCGTAGATCCTCGTGGGCAGTGCCCCCTTACAAATGCTACAAATGCTATGTTTCTACCTAATTTCTAACATCCAAATTTCTTACTCAGAGCCGCACGAGCTTGTTCGCGATCGTCGAAATGGATTTTTTCGGTGCCGAGGATTTGATAATCTTCATGTCCTTTGCCAGCAATTAAGACACCATCGCCAGATTCGGCGATCGAGATCGCGTGAGCGATCGCGTGGGCGCGATCGGCAATTACTTCAACGCCCATTGTGCGGCTAATCCCAGCAACCACATCCTTAAGGATTTGGGCGGGATCTTCGGTGCGGGGATTGTCGGATGTTACCACGACTCGATCGGCTAGTTCGGCGGCAATCTTGCCCATTTGGGGACGTTTAGTGCGATCGCGATCGCCACCACAACCAAATACACAGATTAATTTACCATGAATGAACGGACGCGCGGCAGTCAGTAAGCTTTCCAAACTATCAGGAGTATGGGCATAATCCACGATCGCGGTAATATCTTGCGCGGGTGAAACTTGGACGCGTTCCATTCGTCCTGGTACGCCCGGAAAGTCCGCCACCGCTGCGACGATTTCCGCTAACCCCATCCCTAGATGCAAACTCGTCCCCACCGCAGCCAAGAGATTTTCGAGGTTGTAGTCGCCTACTAGCGGGGAGCTGAAGTTGATTTCACCGTGGGGTGTATGGAGCTTACCTTTGACTCCAGTTTGTTGATATACGAGTTCGCTCGTCCACAGATCTGCGGCGGCATCCGTCGTACTGTAGCTCCAAACTCGATCTTTGGGAATCTGCGCGATTAATCTTTTGCCATACTCATCATCGAGATTGACGATCGCGCGTCCAGTTAGGTATCCGGGGCTAAATAATAGTGCCTTTGCCTGGAAATAATTCTCCATATTTTTGTGATAATCCAGGTGATCCTGGGTGAGATTGGTAAATACCCCCACCTCAAATGGACATCCCATCGCCCTCCCTTGCTCCAACGCGTGAGAACTCACTTCCATCAATGCCACTTGACTCCCCGCTGTCAGAGCCTGAGCGAGTTGCTGCTGAAGATCGACAGCAAAGGGAGTAGTATGAGTCGCTGTCTTTTGATAACCTTGCCAGCGGGTGTAGAGCGTACCGAGCAAAGCTGTCGAAATCTGCGCCTGGGCAAGTAAATATTCAATAATGTGGGTGGTAGTGGTTTTACCATTGGTACCAGTTACACCGACCATTTTGAGAGTATGGGCGGGATGATTGTAGAAGGTGCCAGCTAGAGCCGCACAAGCCGCTTTGAGATCTGTGGCGGTGATGACACAATTGCCACCAGTAGGCGGATGTACGGTAGCAGCGGCTAGTGAAATTACGGCTCCAATTGCGCCTGAAGCGATCGCACCTTGCCAAAATTCACCGCCATCAACGCGCGTACCGGGCATCCCAATAAATAAATCGCCAGCGGTACAAGCATGAGAGTTGGTTTTTAAGCCAGTTACTTCTAGATCTAAATTTGGGTGCTCGCTGGAGTAGTTAATCTGGCTCTGGGCTAAGAGTTCGCGTAGTTTCATAAGAGATGGTAGATGAATATCCTCAAAATAACTGTCAACTATCAACTGTCAACTGATGCCGAGTATTGCTGTAAAATCTGCTGTACTTGAGGTACGCTCGATCGAGGGGAAAAACGCGGGATCGATCGTTCGCTGCCATCAACTTGTAAACATAGTACAGGGATTTCGTATTGATAGCGATCGAACCAGTCGGAATTGGTGGTAATTTCGCGGATTTCTAGCTGGATGTCGATGTCGGTAATCTGCTCGATTTTTTCTTGTAAGCCTTCACAGAGGTGGCAGCCGATTTTGCTGTACAAAATTAAGTGCATGAGATTTGAGCGAAACAATCGAAGTTATTCAGTACAATACAATAACTAGTGATGGCTCATCTCGATCTAAAGACTTTAATTAACTGCAACTTCAATTGGCTCATCCTCTCCACACTCCCGTATTAATGGAACTGCTATACATCGAAATACCCACCCCGGATATCGATCGAGTGCGATCGTGGTTGCAGCAAGAATGGCAACCACAGCTAGGTGTAGCTGTAATTACCGCTCAAGGGTTAAGATTACAATTTCCAGAAGTCTCAGCAGCCGGAACGGTGAATCCACCAGAATTATCGATTTTTGTCTGGTCGTTACAACGTACTACTTATCTCAAAGTGTTTCGCTGGGCGGATCGAGCAATTTCTGGAGAAAGTGCGATCGTCAAAGAATTAACAGCGAGATTGCGGCAAGAGTTTCCACCAACACATCCCGCACCGCCAGACATCGATCTCAGCGACAAGTCAATTTTTGAGGCACTGGCACCTTACTACCCGACGACGGTGAAATATTTTCAGAAGATGCCCAATGGTGCAGCGGATCTCCGGCGAGTGTACTGGTGGGAAAAACGCTGGCGGGAAGGGGTGAAAAATCCTCAGCAACCCAAGCAGGTATTATTTCGGGTTGAGGATACGTCACATCTGACGGCATCGTTACCGGATCGATCGAAATACGACCTGATTTATATTGGTGGTGCGTTGGGTGTAATCCATGCGGCGGTAATGGCGCGCTTGGGTTATCGGGTGCTATTGCTAGAACGGCTGCCATTCGGACGGATGAATCGGGAGTGGAATATTTCTCGCGATGAGTTTCAGCGGTTGATCGATCTCAATCTATTTACTCCGGCGGAGTTTGAAGGGGTAATCGCGCGGGAATATGTGGATGGATTTAGTAAGTTTTTTGATGCTAATAATCCACCCAATTGTCAGGCAAAGATCTTATGTACGCCGACAGTGTTGAATATCTGTCTGGATGCGGAGGCATTATTGCGCGTCTGTGGGGACAAATTGCGCCAAGCCGGTGGGGAAATCTGGGATGAGACGGAATTTAGCCGTGCGGATGTATCGGAGCGGGAAACAGTCATTACCAGCCAGCATTTACCGACTGGGGAGACGCGAATCGCGCGGGGACGTTTGCTGGTAGATGCGATGGGTACTGCGTCTCCGATTGCATGGCAATTAAATGGTGTTCATGCTTTTGATAGTGTCTGTCCGACGGTGGGTGCGGCGATTGCTAGTGGCTTTGAGCCGGAGGTGTGGGATGCTAAATATGGGGACGTACTCAACAGTCACGGCGATATCTCGCGGGGACGACAGTTAATTTGGGAATTATTTCCAGGTGCGGGTAAGGAAATCACAGTTTATTTATTCCACTACCACCAGGTAAATCCCGAAAATCCTGGCTCGTTGCTAGAAATGTATGAGGATTTCTTTACGATTTTGCCAGAGTATCGACGGTGTGACATGGATAAGTTGGTGTGGCGGAAGCCGACATTTGGCTATATTCCCGGACACTTTACGGTCAGTAGTACCGATCGAGTGATAGCATTCGATCGACTGATCGCGATCGGTGATGCAGCATCTCTCCAGTCACCGTTGGTTTTCACTGGGTTTGGTTCGCTCGTTCGCAATCTCCCTCGGCTGACTCACCTGCTCGATACCGCACTCAGACACGATTTGCTCGATCGCGATGCCCTCAACCGGATTCGTGCCTATCAGAGTAATGTCGCGGTAACATGGCTATTTTCCAAGGGGATGATGGTACCGACGGGGATGTCATTACCACCTGCGCGAATTAATGCGACGCTAAATACTTTCTTTGGCTTACTGGCAAATGAACCGCCGGAAGTTGCGGATACTTTTATTAAGGATCGGACTGATTGGGTAACGTTCAATCGTTTGGCTCTCAAAGCGGCTGGACAAAATCCAGCTTTATTATGGTGGATCTGGAAAATTGCCGGAGCCAAAGATATTTTCAGATGGTTGGGTAGTTATATTATTTTTGGGTTAAACGCGATCGTCAATTTCCTGTTTAGCAGTTGGGTTCCCTCATTTGCCATCCAGATCCAACCCTGGTTGGAAGCGAGATCTCCCCGACTCTGGTTGCGGCTACTCGCTTTTAGTTACAGTCTCAAAGCAGGTACACAATTACCACCTACCCCGCCACCTAGTCCCAAGCTCAGTAGTAGTGATTCTTTGACGGTGGGATAACCAAAGCGCAGGGGATTTGAGCAACTGCCTAAAAACTTCGCTCTCTTGAAAAGGTGCTTCACTTGCGGCGCACCTTTGGTTATTTTCCTCGTCAAAAAAGGTGCGATAAGACAGGGCAAAGCCCATGAACGCACTTTTCGCTGTCTGCTTGGTGCAACGCACGCTGAGGAGACCTCAGCGCGATTGCATCCGCAACTGTCAACTGTCAACTGTCAACTGTCAACTGTCAACTGTCAACTGTCAACTGTCAACTGTCAACTGTCAACTGTTAAAGTTCTTCCTTTTGGACGATAACGATCGGCAGCATTTTCGATATATTGAAGACGATCGACGATTTAATTAATCGCTGCCTGAGTCTTCGGTATTAAGCTGCGATCGATTTTTTAGCCAGAGGAATGAGTATATGCAAGATCCAGAATTGGATTCATTAATTGATTCATTGATAGCAGAAGATACGGATGAAGATGCCTATCGATTGGCAGTTAATGGTGATGAAGCTGTTGGTGGTAGTACCGCAGTTCCCAGTCACAATGATACCGAAGAATTGGCAGAAGCTGTCGGCATCGATATCCCCGAAGGTGAACCTTTAGCTATTGAAGAAACGATCGAAAGTCGCGATCGCGATCGCTGGGAACTGGATTCAGATTCAGCTACAGACAGTTAAAACCTTGAAATTGACTATTTGATAATTATTAATTATTAATTAATTTCGCCAGTTTACAAGAATTTTGCCATCCGATCGACTGCAAGTTGTAATTTAGCTGATTCGTGTACCAACGCAAATCTCACATAACCTTCCCCAGATTTACCAAAACCAATCCCTGGCGAAGCCGCAACGCCGGTTTGACACACTAATTCGGTACAGAAATCCACCGAGCTGTGCGCCCATTGTGGGGGGAGTTTTGCCCAAATATACATCGTCGCCGCTGGTGTGGGCACTTCCCAACCAATCTTGGCTAAAGCGGTAACAAAGGTATCGCGCCGCTGTTTGAAAATATCGACTGTCTGAGTGACACAAGTTTGGTTGTCAGTTAGCGCGGCGACAGCACCGTTGAGGATACCTAAATACTGATTGAAATCAACTACTGCCTTTACTTGGCGGAGGGCTTGAATTAAGTCCCGATTGCCGATCGCATAACCGATTCTAAAGCCGCCCATATTATAAGACTTAGACATCGTGAAAAACTCGATCGAGACGCTCTTGTGGCGATCTGCTTGAAGGATCGACGGTACTTGCAGCTCGCTAAATACCAGATCCCCATACGGGAAATCATGTACCAATACGAGATCGTGCTGCTGACAAAAAGCAACTGCTTCCTCAAAGAAGGCTAGGGGCGCGATCGTGGTGGTTGGATTGTGTGGATAGCTCAAGACCATCATTCGCGCTTTCGCTAGGGTTGGAGCCGGAATATCCGCCAGTACAGGCAAGAATCCATGCTCGGCTCGGAGCGGCATCGGATAAATTTCACCACCGGCTAGATACACGCCACCACAATGGGAAGGATAACCAGGGTCCATCAGCAACGCAATATCACCTGGTTCGAGGATTGCTAATGGTAAATGTGCCGTACCTTCTTGAGAACCAATTAGTGGCAATACTTCGGTTTCTGGATCTACACTTACCCCATATTTCTTGGTGTACCAATTTGCGACGGCTTCGCGAAACGATCGCGTTCCATTAAAGAGTAAATAACCGTGTGTACTTGGATCGATCAAGGCTGATTGAATTGCGGTAATTACATGCGGTGGTGTCGGTAAGTCTGAGGAACCCAATGATAGATCGATGATCTCCTGTCCCAATGCCCGCGCACGTCCCTTCGCTCGATCCATGTCAGCAAATACGTTACTTTTTAATGGTTGGAGTCGTTGAGAAAACTGCATGTAGGTTAGTTGACAGTTGACAGTTGACAGTTGACAGTTGACAGCTAAAGATAGAAGTATGGTGGGCACTGCGGCACGGTCGGATGACTCGACCAATCCACCCGCTCGGTTTCAGGCAGTTACCTCATGCCTAGATTGGTAGTTGGCACGACACTCATGTCATATTTACTATTAAATTAAGGCAATCTTATCTAACAATCGATCCTAAAGATTACTATCGAGAATTGTCGTCAGTTTATCTTTGGTGATTGCACCTTCTAAAGCATGAATGAGGGCATCACCTTTGAATAGACGAATAGCGGGAACACCTTCTACCTTGTAGGTTTTAACGGTTTCAGGATTCGGATCTATTTCCATTTTGACTACTTTAACTCGATCCTGATAGTTATTCGCAATCCAGTCGATCGATGGTGAAACTAACCGACAAGGCCCACACCATGCCGCCCACAGGTAAACTAGTACGGGTAACTCTGCCTGCAACACTTCACTTTCAAATTGTGCATCATTGATGACTGTAACGCTACTCACTTTGATAAACTCCGCAAAAAGATCGAAAGGATATGATTACCCTCTAGATTAGAACAAAACGCCGCTCGGTGGTAGGGGTTAGGGAATAGGGAATAGGGAGGGAATAGGGAATAGGTGCATTCTTACTTCTTACCTGTCAACTGTCAACTGTCAACTGTCAACTGAATGAATCCCTCTAACCCCGATTCAGCCAGATTGCTGTCAAGCCAGCATTACCAGCACCGAGGTAGTCATCTTCTAAGCTATCACCGATGTGCCACGCAGATTGCGGCGAACATGGATATTTTGCCAGAGCTGCGGCAAAGATCTCAGGCTGGGGTTTCGCTGCACTGACTTCGGTAGAAATCGTGACTGTGGAAAAGTAGCCAGCTAATTCCAACACTTTGAGAACAGTGTGCAGGCGCGAGTCAAAATTGGAGACTACTGCCAATTCTACTCCCGATCGTTGCCAACTTGTCAGAGCTGGTAATACGTCAGGATAGATCTCCCACGCGGCTGATGTCATAAAGTACCGATACAAATCTCCAAAAAATAGATCGAAATCCTCAAATTCCTCGATAACTCCGACTGCGGTAAATGTCTGACGATTGATTTCTCGCCACCACTGATACTCAGATGCGGGTATCTCAGCAGTAGGAACGCCGGGGAAAATACAGGGCGCGGAGTTTTGAAAAGCTGTATAAAAGTATTTATTCAGTAAATCAGGCGCGCATTTGACACCATGTTTACTCGCTATTTCACTATAGATATGTCCGACACTACCCCTAACGCCAAATAGGGTGCCAAAGGCATCTAGGCAGATAACTGTTGGGAGTGCTAATGATTTAGAAATATCTGACAGTGTGGCGTAGTGATGTTGCATTCTAGAGAATGGAGGGTAGGGGGTAGATGTAGTAGAAATTTAGGCTTTAAGAATTGCCGGTTTGAGGGAAACATATTTTGTGTACTTGCACGCAACACAATCTAAGAATCCTTCTCGTTTCTGGAAATCTGCTGCGCTTGCCGTAATTTCCAAGTTTCAACATAGCTAAATTACCCATTACCCATCACCCATTACCCATCACCCATTACCCATTACCCATCACCCATCACCCATCACCCATCACCCATCACCCATCACCCATCACCCATCACCCATCACCCATCACCCATCACCCATTACCCATTACCCAATCAACCAGAGGTTTGAGATCCTACTAATTCTACCCCACACCCCCGATCGCCTGCTATAGTGGTCTACCGTTAGGATTAAAATTTTTATGGACGCAATCGACGATAAGGCAGTAGTCAAAGAATATTTTAATAATACGGGGTTTGAGAGATGGCAGCGGATCTATGGGGATGGGGAGGTAAATAAGGTACAGCTCGATATCCGTACTGGGCATCAGCAGACTGTAGACACGCTGTTGGAGTGGTTGGATGCAGATAATAACCTAGCCGGATTGTCTATCTGCGATGCGGGTTGTGGCACCGGCGTGTTGAGTATTCCATTGGCGGAGCGCAAAGCCATTGTCAGTGCTAGCGATATTTCTGAGAAAATGGTGGGCGAAGGTCAGGAAATTGCTGCCAAAATCTTTGGAAATAATGATAATCCTAGCTTTAGCGTTAGCGATCTCGAAAGTCTCACGGGTAGTTACCATACGGTGATTTGTTTGGATGTGTTAATTTACTATCCCCAATCCAAGGCTGGCGAAATGATTTCACACCTGGCATCAATGGCAGATTCGCGGCTGATTATCAGTTTTGCACCCAAAACTCCTTACTTTAGTTTGCTCAAAAAGATTGGAAGTTTTTTCCCTGGCGCGAGTAAGGCTACCCGCTCCTATTTACACAAGGAGACGGATATCGTCAAGATTTTAGAAGCACAAGGTTTTACTATTAATCGCAAGGCAACTACAAAAACTAGTTTCTACTTCTCATGGATGCTTGAAGCAGTTAAAGTAGTTGAGAGTTAATAATATTTGAAATTATTTCGATGGCGATCGAGTGTCAAGACAAAAATCTTACAGTGTTAATATTTGAATTTTTAGAAACTATATTTAGTTAATTTATGATGACTCAATTATTCGATCGATCTAGATTATCGGTCTTGGCTAAGTTCTTAAAACACTTTACTAGCCAGTGGTTGAGATCGTTAACGATCTCAATCTCAATCTCGATCTTTACTTGTCTATTATTATCAAGTCCTGCAATAGCTGGACTTGAGGACGATCGATATGATGGCAACGTATTTGTATTATATGCTGGTAACGGTTCCCTAGTTCCTGCCAAAATATCTCTAGCTGACTCGATTAAAGCTAAGAAGCCAGCTATAATTGTGTTCTATATTGATGATAGTACTGATTGTAAAAAATATTCGACTGTAGTTTCCCAACTGCAAGGATATTATGGTAAAGCAGCTAGCTTTAT
>JBBRVB010000116.1:0-10174 GCA_038247275.1 Chroococcales cyanobacterium | reverse complement strand
CGGCACATCTAGCGTCACATCAACCACCACCCTGGTCTGAACTTGGGCTACACCTGGAATCCCTTGAATTCGATCGACCAAGGCTTCGGGTGCGCGTTTGAGTCGAGCGAACACCTGAGCTAATTGATACTGCTGATAGTAGCTGACTTGCGATGTGGCCAGGGATTGGTATGTACTCATCATGGCGATAAAGATCGCAATCCCGCAGGCAACCACCAGCGAGATCGCCAGCACTTGTCCCCGCAATTTCCACAGATCGCGAACTAGCTTTCGATCGAGAGATTGCATTTACCACCCCCAATAAGTATGCAGGCTCAATTTAATAACTCAAGTCACCAGTTAGGTGATGGTTTAGAAAACAACCCTAACCCCTTACCTAATTCTCACACTGAAACAGCCGCAGGATCTGGTATAGAAATTATCTTGATATTCTCCCGATAGATGTATTTCCAGTGAGTATATAGTAGCAGCCCACAAGATCCAGTTTAAGAGTGGGCAGTATCTACTATGCGATCGGTCACACTCAAGAATTGGTTTCTACTGGCTTCTATCTCCTGTGGGGTCGGATTTGGCTCTACGTTCCTGATTAGCCGAAATTTACAACAGTCTGCATGGGCGGGTTTAGGCACGGTTCCCGCTGTTGCTGCTAGTATGACGATCCTATCTCGTCAGCGCAAAGAAGAAATCGATCGTCAGGTAGATAAACTGAGATCTTTGGAAGGGCAAGAGAGACTTGCACGAGAGCAATTACAACTGACGCAGAACAACCATCGACAAATCGATCGACAGGTACGAGAGTTAAGAGGTAAACAAGACCAATCATCGACGATATTGGTAGAGTTAGCTCAGATTGAAGCGAGAAAGCAATCTGCGATCGATTCCGTTCAGCAATCAGAGCTAAAACTACAACGGATTCACGAGGAGATAGATCGACATTCTGCGAAGAAAGAGCAACTAGAATCTAGAGTTGCCAATTTACATAATCAATTGACGAGTTTACGAACTGAAATATCAGAGACAGAGATTCGTCGCGTAGAAATCGAGCAACAGATCTCTCGATTGGCAAATCGACAAAATCAACTTTCGATAGCAGTTGCCGAAAAGTCAGATTTAGAACTCCAAGGGATTCACGAGGAAATAAGTCAACAGTCTGCAAGGAGAGATCAACTAGAAGTTAGAGTTGCCGATTTACATAATCAATTGACGAGCTTACGATCTAAAATATCAGAGACAGAGATTCGTCGTATAGAAATCGAGCAACAGATCTCTCGATCGGAAAATCGACAAAATCAACTTTTGACTGAGGTTGATGATTTGGATCGATCGATTCAAGACAGAAAAATTTTACTAGAAGATTTAGATTTAGGCAGAATAACAGCACTAGAGATAGAAATATCTTCATTGTTACTGCGAAAACAAGAACATCAAGTTTCATTAGATGAATTAGAAAGAATACTTGATGGCAAACGAACTAGCATATCGGAATTAAAGACTACTTTCACCAGCAGACAGGGACAATTAGATAGAATTGTAAATGAATTAACTGAGATTGAAGCTAGAAGACAATCTGCGATCAACTCTACGGAACAATTGGAGTTAGTATCTCAAAGGATTCAGGCGAAAATATATCAATATTCTACAACCAAGGAAGAACTGGGACTTGAAGTTGCAAGGGCGCAAGCTCAAATAACCGAGAGGGAAGCTTACCGCACAGAAATTGAAAGACGAATTACCAGACTGGAAGAGGAACTGAATCGTAATACATCTTTGTTGGAAGATCGCGATCGAGATTCCATCCAAAACACAATAATCGAGCCACTTATATCATGGGAGGCTAACTTTCTGAGCGATCCCCATTTACCTATTCTAAGACATATCAACCAACATAGTGTCATCACTGAATCGGAAATTCGTAATATTCTTAAAAATTCTTATTTTTCTAGTCAATTTCCTATAAAGATAGCGAAATACAATAAAAACAAGTATTTACCCTTCAAGATTAAAATAGGAGAATCGGATAGTAGTGGTAGCCGCTACCTTAAGGAAAGCAAAGAAGATGAATATCTAGCACGTTTGATTCCTGTTGACATAATCCCACTGGCTAGTTCACAAATAGAAATAGTAGAGCCACAACTCGATCTTATAAAAACTGAGAAAGATATTTTTGAGTTGGAAGAAATACCAACCCCAGCTTTGATTTACGATGATAATTTACGACTGGATAAAAAAGATCCAATATTAGATCTAGCAAATAACTGTAATCAGGAAAATTGGGAGGATTACTTTCAGAGAGATCCCCTATTACCGATTTTAAGATATATCAATGAAAATGGAAGAATTTTACGAGAGCAAGTTTATCAGATGCTTAGAATTCTCGGCTTAAATAATCAATTTTCTGAAAATATAAATGAATACAACACCAATAGTATGCTACCTTTTTTTATTCTTACAGAAGAGCAGTCAAATGGCAATTGTATTTACATTAAAGGAATAAGAAATGCCGACTCATAGAATTAAACAAATAAATTATGAATTGAACAAGCTATTAGTTCTTAAATAAATAATATTTTTGGCAATTTCCGATCAAAACAAGCAATTTGTCAGCTAGTTATGGGAATACTATCAGGATGTACTTTGCTCAAGCAGCCCAATGTACACCATTCAGCTAAATCTATCTAAATTAGAAAATCATGCCAATTAGTAGCCAAGACATTCAACATCTATTTGAAAGACTGAGATCCGGTGTTGTTCCAGATCGGGGATTAGAGACTTTTGCAGTAGGTATCGATAGATCTCAAAATGAAATTAAACGTCAACTAGACTTAGCCAGTAATGGCGAGGGTTTGTTTAAATTCCTGCGTGGCGGCTATGGCTGTGGGAAAACCTTTACATCCCGATTAGCACTTCAAGATGCTCAGGATCGAGATTTTGCGACCAGTTTTGTGGTGGTATCAGATAATGATTTACATTTTCATAGGTTTGATGATGTCTATCGTAAAGTCGTCCAAGAATTGGGAACGAGTGAATGTAAGCGTGGTGCTTTAGGATTTATTATCGATTGCTGGCTGGGACGAGTTCAAGATGCTTTATTTGATGCAGGAGTCGATCCTTATGCGGAAAACTTTGATGATAAAGTACAGCAACGAATTAAGGAAGATTTAGCATCTCTAACTAGGGGTAAAGCTCCTGAAGACATGGTTCGCGTACTGCGGGCGATCTTTAAACTCAAGCAAAATAATGATACGGAGAATGCTAGTGCGCTGATATCTTGGCTATCTGGGAGTAAAAATGTAGCTGCACAAGCCATGCGGATTGCAGGTATCAGAGGAAGGATTAGTAGTAATGAAGCTATGGATTATCTCCAAGGCGTTTTAGCAATTACTAAAGCTGCTGGCTACAAAGGATTAGTAATTGCGATCGATGAAGCAGAAACTATTTTGCGAATGCGAGCAGATATTCGTGGTAGATCTCTAAATGGTATTCGACAAATTTGTGATGCAGCGGATCGCTACCCTGGTTTATTTTGGATTTTTACAGGTACACCAGACTTTTTTGATACTAATCGTGGGGTGGCTGGATTGCAACCATTACACGATCGATTGAGACTAATTCAAAATGGTGAATTTTCTAATCCGCGTCAGCCTCAATTAGTTTTAAAACCCTTTGACGCAGAACGTTTGAAAAAAGTAGCTCTCAAGTTACAGAGCTTATATCCTGCAAGCAACCGAGTACAACTTAATACCAAAGTCACTCCAGAATTTATCGAGCTATTAGTCGCCAAAGTAACAGAAGGATTTGCTGGAGATGTGGGTATCGTACCTCGTGAATTTCTTCGTCAATTGGTTAATATCCTCGATCTGGCTGATACCGAACCAGATTTTAACCCGATGAGAGATAGCGGCTATCCGTTGGAACTCAATGCTGAAGAGAAACGCATGATTCAGCAGCAGCCATACTTTACACCGGAACCAGAAGATTTTCAGAAATACGCGGTGACATTTTAATAATTAGACGGTTTTTCAATCAACCACCCTACTAACCGAATCTAGTTATGCCATCTGTTTTTACTCGTTTTCCCGATCGATTACAATCGGCGATTGTCTCGCGATTAGGTTGGACATCTTTGCGCCCAGTCCAAGAACTCGCTGGAGATCCACTCCTAGATGGCTACAATGCCATTATCCTCGCGCCGACAGCAGGAGGTAAGACGGAAGCTTGTATGTTCCCGTTGCTAGCTCAAATGGTCGAAAAAGAGCCTCTGGGAGTGGGTATCCTCTACATTGCCCCGATTAAAGCTTTACTCAATAATCAAGCCGATCGATTTCAACAGTATACCGAAATGGTTGGGTTAGATCGTTTCCTATGGCATGGAGATATCAAACCATCTCAAAAAAAAGCTTTTATTCGCAATCCCACTACCGTACTGATGACTACCCCCGAATCTTTGGAGGGGATGTTAATATCTGCGAGTACACCTCACGCCCAAATTTTCACAGATTTACGTGCAGTAGTAATCGATGAAATTCATGCGTTAGCAGGGTGCGATCGAGGGGCGCATTTAATGTCTGTTTTAGAACGATTGCTTCGAGCAACTAATCGCGACGTACAACGGATTGGATTGAGTGCAACAGTTGGTAATCCCGATCTGATTTTACAGTGGCTACAAGGTACCTCTAAACGTCCTAGTTACATTATCGATCCACCCCTAATCCCCAGTCAAAAAGAGATCCAGATTATTTTTAAGGACTCTCAATTAGAACTTGTCGAACAAGCCAGTTTGATGGCTCGATCGAAAAAGAGTTTGTTCTTCTGTCAAAGTCGGGCACTTTCTGAAGGAATAGCCAATCAACTCAAAACATACGGAACAGATGTATTCGTACATCATAGTTCTGTTGCTTTAGAAGAAAGAACTCTAGCTGAAGAACGATTTCAACACGGTCGGGATAACTGTATTGTTTGTACGTCCACCCTAGAATTAGGGATTGATGTCGGAGATTTGGATGCCATTTTTCAGCATCGAGTTCCCAAGACAGTTTCTTCATTTTTACAACGATTGGGGCGCACGGGTAGACGGGCTGGACAGATAGCAAATACAACCTTTTTCGTGGATGAATCACCCCAATTATTACACGCGATTGCGCTGGTAGAATTAGCCCGTAAACGTTGGGTGGAAGCAATCCAAATCACCGATCGCAATTGGGCTGTCTTAGTCCAGCAGCTATTAGCTCTGACTATGCAATTTGGCGCAGTTAGTCCTGAAGATTGTTGGCAGCAACTATCGATCGTGTCAGATTTTCAGGGAATTAATAGAACTGAGTTCGATCTATTGATTCGACACATGATAGCTACCAATTATCTCTATATGACGGGTGGATTACTATCGATCGGTACTCAAACAGAAAAAATTTTTGGGCGTAAGAATTTCTTAGCACTTTATGCTGTCTTTAGTACGCCACAAAATTATGATGTGTATACTGTTACCGGACATCACATTGGATCTTTAGAACAAGATTTTGTAGACACTATAACTGAAGGGAAAACCTATTTTCTATTAGGTGGGCGTGCTTGGATTGCCAACTTAGTTCATCATCAAGATCGTAAAGTAGAAGTGACGATCGCACCTCAAGGAATTAAGCCCAAGTGGGGAGAATTCATATTAGATATTCTTAGTTATGAAATTTGTCAAGAGATAGCCAATATTCTTAGCTCTACTGATGATATTCCTTACCTCGATCGTTATGCCCAAGATATATTAACTAATTGTCGTATCGATCTGGGTAGACATACTAGCGATCGCATCTACTGGGAACCAAATCGAGCTACTTGGTGGACATTTGCGGGGTTAAGAATCAATCAAACACTGAAATATGGTTTGGAATATCTATGCAATTGGGAAGTAAAAGTTGATAATTTCAGATTATCTATAAAGGGTCATAATCTAAATTCAGCAGAATTAGTAGCAGCACTGAATGAAATTATGAATTCAGAGTTTTGGCAATCCGAAGGAACCCAAAACTATTTATTAGACAATCTCCCTAATTATCGATTTAGTAAATTTCAACAAGTTCTGCCCGATCGATATTCTCTCGAAGTTGTGCAAAGTAATTTATTAGATATTGAAGGAATGCTAGTCAACGGTTTTTCATTACCTGTTATGCCAACTATAGTCGTTTAATGACCGATTGTATAGCGGCAGTTTTAAAGGCTCAGGCGAGAGATTGCATTTATTACTCCCAATATGTCCATACGCTTCAGTTAAACCGATCGATCTTTAGCCCGCGTAGGCAGACTTTGATTAATTAGCAGCAGTAGCGAAGCGGCTCCGATAGGAGCTTTTCAATCGCCAGCGTTTCTAAAATGCATTTACCATTCCAGTTCCGCTGGGGCTAATTTAGTTTCATTGCAATGAATAGTCGTAATTTCACCACTTCGCATCGTAATCACGCGATCGGCCATCCCAGCGATGCCCGCATTGTGGGTAATTACCGCCGTCGTCGTGCCCAATTCGCGATTCACCTGTTCCAAGGCTTCGAGGACTAATTTGCCCGTCTGAAAGTCCAACGCGCCCGTCGGTTCGTCGCATAACAATACTTCTGGACGTTTGGCGATCGCCCGCGCAATTGCCACTCGTTGCTGTTCGCCACCCGACATTTGCGAGGGGAAATGATCCAATCGATCGCCTAATCCGACTAACTCCAATGCCTGTTCTGGTTTCATCGGATGACGCGCGATTTCCGTCACCAAAGCCACATTTTCCCGCGCCGTCAGGCTGGGAATGAGATTATAAAATTGAAAAATAAATCCCACATAATCGCGGCGAAATCGAGTCAAAGTTGCATCGTTCGCGTGAGTTAAATCTTGATTGCGAAAGTAAAGATGTCCGTTGGAGGGTAGATCTAAGCCGCCGAGAATATTTAGTAAGGTTGATTTGCCACTGCCTGAAGCTCCCAACAATACGACAAATTCGCTTTCATAGAGGTCGAGATCGATCGATCTCAAGGCATGAACTTCAACTTCCCCCATCCGATAAACTTTGGTAATCCCTTCTACATGAAAAATCGCTGGAGCAGACTGTCCAGTGCGGTGAGGGAGAGTAGTTTGTGCGTAAGTAGTCACATTATTTACCAGGAAACTCTAATCCAACTTGACAGATACTATTCACTAGCCACTGGCAACTATTCCGGCAGATGCTCGTAATGATATTGCTGTCGATAGTGATGAATTCGATCGAGCAACCAAAACGAAATTGCCGTACCAATTAGATGAGCGGCAATTAGATTGAGATTTGCCAGCACCACAAACACATCTAACGCTCGGACAATTTTATTGGGATCGACGAACGCCACTCCAGGCGGCTGAGACACGGTTTTTGCCACCAACACACCCACGCTAGCTCCCGCACCAAATAATGCCACTAACATCCCCATAACGCCGATTACCGTCCCCCATCGCATCAACTTGAGGGTTTCCCGCCGCTTCGGATGCAAAACCGATCCTGGTTCGTGGAGGAGACTTTTGGCAATGCGGACATAACGAAAATCAAACAGAATCGCTACTACCAATAACGCAATCCCACAGATTGCCCAGAAAATCCCAACTGCTGTGCCTGATTGGGAATTGGGGCTGAAATTTTGCCCGAACATCGCCAACAACAGGACGAGTCCCGAGAGAAATACCATTGTCAATTGCGCCCAAAAGCCAATCCAACCGTACAACCGAAACGCAAAGGCAATTTTCCGCAGCATGGACTGGATGGGTGAGGGCTGAGATTGTGCTAACATAGTCTGCGAACTTGGTGCGTTAAACTATCCAATTTCATGATAGGCGATCGATCTGAGGAACTTGTGAGGGAAAACAGAGATTGTCATCATCCAAACGACGATCGAGAATCGATTGCGCTAATATTTAGAGATACGATCTTGCCTAGTCATCAGGGATTTACGATGAGTCAATCTATCCTGCTCGAATCGCCCATACCAGATCTAGCGATTGAAGTGGTATTTAGTAGTGGTAGTCCGAATAAATTGCTGCGGTATCAGGTTTTGCAAATACCGGAAGTTTGGTTTTGGGAGGATGGTGTCTTTCGGCTCTATCGTTATCGCGGCAGTGCATACGAACCAATTAATAGTAGTGAAATTACCGAACTCATCGACCTCGATATCAATCTACTAACTCGTTGTATATTGATGGCTCAGACTTCTCGCCTAGAAGCTGTAACAGAATTTCGTAAGGGTATTAAAATTCATCGCTCGATATAATCTGTCAAGAAGATTGATTTCTTAACGATAAATTCGGCTAAACTTGCGTCGTTCGGCTTTATAGCTAGCTGTTGGTTGAATTCCCCCGCTTCTTTAGAATCATGACGGTAGAATACCCCCAACAAAGACTAGCTCTGAAGATTCGCGGCGCGGTTCAGGGAGTTGGGTTTCGTCCGTTTATTTACCGACTTGCTACAGAATTAGATCTGACTGGTTGGGTTTATAATTCCGCCCAAGGGGTGCTCATCGAAGTAGAAGGTACTCGCGATCGATTAGTTATTTTCCAACACCGCTTAACAACAGAACAGCCACAGAGATCGCAGATCCACAAGATCGAAACCACCTGGCTCGATCCGGTGGGCGATCGAGAATTTAGCATTCGTACCTCTGAAATAGAGAGGAACACACTTAAATCCACCATCGTTCTACCAGATCTGGCTACCTGTCCCGACTGCTTGAGCGAAATATTCGATCCTAGCGATCGCCGTTACCGTTACCCTTTTACCAATTGCACCAACTGCGGTCCCCGTTATAGCATCATCAAGGCATTGCCATACGATCGCGTTCGCACATCGATGCATGATTTTCCGATGTGTGCTGCCTGTTTTGCCGAATATACCGATCCGCTCAGTCGTCGCTTCCACGCCCAGCCTAACGCTTGCTCAGATTGTGGGCCAAAGTTGGAATTGTGGGATCGGGATGGTGGAGTTCTCGCTAGTGGAGTTCTCGCTTTACTCACCGCTGCCACCCAAATCGCTGAGGGGAAAATTGTAGCAATTAAAGGATTGGGCGGATTTCAGCTCGTCGTTGATGCGCGGAATCATGATGCCGTCCAGCTACTGCGCCAGCGCAAACAGCGGCCTCACAAGCCATTTGCGGTGATGTATCCCGATCTCGCACAAATTCAGATAGATTGTCTTGTTTCCGAATTGGAGGAGGATCTGCTGCGATCGACCGAAGCACCGATCGTTATCTTACGCAAAAGCAACGAACTTCAATCCCCCTGTGAGGCTGTTGCGCCGAGGAATCCTTATCTCGGTGTAATGCTGCCCTATACCCCGCTCCATCACCTACTAATGGCAACGCTTCAATTCCCGATCGTCGCGACTAGTGGCAACCTGGCTGACGAACCAATTTGCATTGACGAACGGGACGCACTAGAACGCCTGGGGCGAATCGCTGATGTATTTCTAGTCCACAATCGCCCCATTGTTCGCCCTGTGGATGATTCGATCGTGCGGGTGATGGTCGATCGTCCTTTGATACTCCGTCGCGCCAGGGGTTATGCGCCGATGCCGATCGTCAATGGTGATGGGGACACCGATCCAGATCGCCAAATCCTAGCAGTAGGCGGACATTTGAAAAATACGATCGCCTTGGGGTTAGATCGACAAATCTTCCTCAGTCAACACATTGGCGATTTAACATCAGCTTCAGCCTTTGAGAATTTCCAACAGGTTATCGCTAGTTTGAGTAGCATTTACGAATTTAAGCCCGACGCGATCGCCTGTGATGCCCATCCCGACTATCTCTCTAGCCAATTTGCTCACAAGTTAGGGCAGCAACTAGCTATTCCCGTAATTCCCGTTCAGCATCACTACGCCCATGTCTTATCCTGTATGACAGACAATCACATCACCTCCCCCGTGCTGGGTATCGCCTGGGATGGGACAGGGTATGGATTGGATGGGACGATCTGGGGTGGTGAATTTCTATTAGTCACAGAACGATCGTGGGAACGTGTCGCATACTTTCGTCCATTTCCCTTGCCAGGGGGCGATCGAGCCATCAAAGAACCCCGCCGTGCCGCAGTGGGAATGCTCTGGGAAATCTTTAGCGATCGATTCCGAGAACTGCCCGATCTCCAGCCACTACAAGCTTTTTCTGCCCAGGAATTTCAGGCGATCGCGGTGATG
>JBBRVB010000115.1:0-10176 GCA_038247275.1 Chroococcales cyanobacterium | reverse complement strand
TGCTGATTTACGCTCAGAATGATTGCTGGCAAGGGCTTGAGCCTAAAATCTATTATCGTTAGATTTTTTAGTCATTTTTGGCTTAATAGCAAGGGTTTGAGAGTGACAAGCCGAGATTAGCATACCAGGTAATGAAGAGCCATATCTATGAGTCGAAAAAAACATCGTTGTCAGGGACAAATTAGCCTGTTTCCAACTCCATCCTTGCCCGAACGGAGCATTCTAGAACAATGTCTGTATCAGTCCTTGCATAGCACGGCAGGAGCCAACGAGAGATGGGAGAAAATCAGAGCATTGCAACCTACCGATGCCGAAGTAAAACGTGCAATCGGTTATGAGTTTGGCATTTATGGCGGCAGTACTTATCCCCAAATGCACGCCCATGCAGGTGGGGCGAATCCAAAATTTTGGATGGACGATGTAAATCTATGCAATCCACCGACTTTAACGGGGCAAGCACTTATCGATCTAGTCAGAGAAATCTTAGATTTATAGGGAAAAACAAATTATGAGAAGAGAAATTAATTGGCAAGTTTGTCGAGGCTTACCAACACGTTGCTATCGCAATTTGAATACAGGCTTGATGAGTTTAACTCAACAGATCGATAAGTCTTGGATTGTGGTCGGACATACTGACAATTTAGTGATTAGACATCCTAAATTATATGTTTCTCAACGCGGTAGACAGCGGGTGTTGAAGGACAGGCATAAGAATGTACATGCTTATGCACAGGGCATATTAGAAGATTTATCTTTATCCAGTCTACCCCGATTAAAAGAGATCTATTACTGCCCATACTCTCAGGCTTATTTCTCGTGGAAAGAAACTGGAGCGCAGATAGTTGGTGCCGATCTATTAGTTGTAATTGACAATCAAGTTCTCTGCTCGATTGATACTCAACAACCTCAACTGACACTGTTTTGATAATCGAATATTAATTTTTCCTGCCAGCAATTTCTAATTGCTGGCTTTTTTGTGCCCATTTATTACCAAATATGATAATTACTCAAGCTCAGACTCAGACTCAAGTAGCTGTCACCGAATTAGCCGCTAAATTAACCGCTGGTGACAGATTGACTCAAGATGTTGTCATCGAATTGATGAGCTATATCTTTGGTGGTGGAGCAGCAATGGGACGGTGGAATTGGAAGCAAGCTACCGATCTGATTGAAGCAGCAATGGTAAGTTCGATCCTCACGGGCAGTTTTACCACGATTGAGGATTTCATGGATCTTCAGGCTCTGGTTCCCCATCACCAGATCCGCTCGGAGGAACAGATCCAGTTGCAACAGTTCTCGACTCCACTCTCACTCGCCTGGATTGTCGCGCGACTGGCTCAAATTAAGGAAAGCGACACCCTGCACGAACCCAGTGCGGGGACGGGGATTTTGGTGGCAGCGACGATTAGCCGACTTAATGGCGCATTCCCACACAAAATTATCCTCAATGAGATTTCCAAGTCTCGGAATGCCTTACTCCACGAACTATTCCCTACCTGTGGCTCGATTTACTCTGTGGATGCAGAGTATCTCAATGATGTGCTGCCCCAAGGAGAACAGCCAACCCTGATTGTGATGAACCCGCCCTTTAGTGCCTCAGTCGGCAGAAGCAAACGCAATCCCGACGCTTGCCTCAAACATCTGAGATCGGCTCTATTGAGACTACAACCCAATGGCAGACTGGTGGCAATTGTCGCTCATTGGCTCTCCCCTGAAAAGTACCCCGAATACTTTGCCAGTCTCCCCGCTCAATTACAACTGAGTCTATTCGTGGATGGCAGTCACTATCGCTATCACGGTACCTTGATGGATGTCCGGATCTTGGTGTTCGATAAGATTACCAAGGTAGAACCGATTAAATCAATCGATCTCAAGTTCTCAGTCACTGCCAAAGAACTAGCAAGCTTGGCAATGGAAGCCACACCGAGCCGTCAGACTGTCAAATATTGGGAGCGGGAGGAACTATTGATGGCTGTTGCCGCTGCTGCCCCCAACCCATTTGTAGAACTGCCCTTATTCCAACTGGGATTGCAACCACAGCTAATCCTCATCCCCGTTATCGACTCTCTCGCAGATCCGCGCCCAGAAAAGATCGTGCGGATCGAGAAACCCGAACCTGTGGTCGAGATCGCCTTAGATCGATTCGGCGAATTGGCGCGATTAACTTATCAACCCGCCGTCAAACAGGAAGTCGCGACAATCGATGCCGTATATACACCGTACCAAGCCAGTGCGATTCATATCCCTGGCGCGGCACCACACCCTACCCCGCTGGCAGAATCGATCGCAATGGCAGCGATTAAGGCTCCCTTTCCTACTGTCCAACCACTGCTGCCCCAGCGGATTCTAGCGGAAGGATTAGCCTCGCACCCGCAATTGGAAGCCCTAATCTATGTTTGTGAGGCGCATAGTAAATTTCTAGATACCCGCTGGTATATTGCCGAGAATAAACAGATCGCTGTAGCCAATCCCGACAATCCCGACAATCCCGACGGCAAATATCACCGCCAAGCAGCTAGTATCGGCGATTCTACGGGCGTAGGTAAAGGCGTGGAGGCGGCTTTGATTATCCTTGCCAACTGGTCTGAGGGGCGCAAGAGAGCGATTTGGGTGAGTAAAAATGAAGCTCTCCTCGAAGATGCCAGACGCGATTGGCAACGGTTGGGCGGTAGTCCCCATCAAGTCGTTCCCTTATCGAAATTCAAGCAGGGCGAATCTATCTGTCTAGCTGAAGGCATCTTATTCGTCACCTATGGCGGGTTACGGAGTCCGGCTAAGGGCAGTAAGAAATCCAGAGTAGACCAGATTATCGACTGGGTGGGAGAGGATTGGGATGGGGCAATCTGTTTCGATGAGGCGCACATGCTGGGAAATGCGGCTGGTGACGATGGAGAGCGGGGACAAACCAAAGCTTCCGCTCAAGCGTTGGCTGGTACCCAATTAATTAACCATTTAGCCAATGCTAGAGTCACATATCTCAGTGCGACAGGTGCGGCTAAGGTTTCGAGTCTCAGCTATTACCAGCGGATGGGATTGTGGCAGACTAAAGCTTTTCCGTTTGCCTCCAGAGCGGCGTTTATCAGTGAGATGGAAGCATCTGGGACATCTGCCCTGGAGTTAGTAGCTCAAGATCTCAAACGATTGGGGATCTATGTCGCCAGGACGCTGAGTTTTGAGGGTGTGAAGTTTGAAACGG
Source organism: Chroococcales cyanobacterium (assembly GCA_038247275.1). Lineage (GTDB taxonomy): Bacteria > Cyanobacteriota > Cyanobacteriia > Cyanobacteriales > Chamaesiphonaceae > Chamaesiphon. The sequence continues at coordinate 6,980 of JBBRVB010000115.1, read as the reverse complement.
TCGTTCATAAACTAACGCTAGCACAGCGGGAAATTTGGGATACCTATGCCCAAGCCTTCGTCTATATCCACCACAAAATCGATGGAGTCCTCCGATCGATCGGGTTGGAAAATGAGAGCGGTAAATGTACCAATGGTAGAGCTAAAGCTGCGGTCAGCAGTCAATTTGAGTCTGCCAAACAACGCTTCTTTAATGCCCTATTATGTGCCGCTAAAGCTGCCACCTTAATCGATGGGATCGAACGGGACTTGGCGGCAGGTCGCTCTTGTGTAATTCAAATTGTCTCGACTAATGAGGCTCTAATGAATCGCAAGTTAGCAGATATGCCCACCAGTCAGTGGGGAGATATGCGGGCTGTCGATTTCACCCCCAGAGAAAACATCATCGACTATTTGATAAACTCCTTCCCCATCAATCTCTACCAAACCTATGTAGACGATAGCGGCACGACTAAAAGCGAATTGATGACCGACCCCGAAGGCAATCCCGTCGTCTCCCAAGAGGCACTAGCACTGCGAGATGGACTAATCGAGCGGATGTCGGTACTACCCCCTGTGAACGGACTGTTAGACCAGATCAATTGGCATTTTGGTCATCACCAGGTCGCAGAAATTACGGGGCGCAGTCAGCGGATTATCCTAGAGGACGGACGGTATCAATTATCTCAACGTCCTGGCGCGAGTAATCTTGCCGAAACCGCTGCCTTCCAGTCTGGTGAGAAACGAGTGCTGATTTTCTCGGCTGCGGGGGGTACCGGACGCAGTTATCATGCCGATCTCGCCTGTTCCAACCAACAGTTACGCCGACACTATCTAGTCGAGGCTGGGTTCGAGCCGATAGTTGCTTGCCAGGGGGTCGGCAGATCTCACCGTAGCAACCAAGCCCAACCGCCAGAAATCGTCTTGCTCACCAGTGATGTCAAGGGAGAATTGCGGTTTACAGCGACGATTGCCAGCCGTCTCAGTTCGCTGGGTGCCATCACTAAGGGGCAACGCAACACGGGGAATAATGGGCTATTTCGCGGCATTCTCGACTTCACCAGCCCCTATGCTAAGTCAGCCCTGGCAGAGTTCTTCGCCGATATGAACGCGCAAGGGATCGATGGGATTTCACCAGCAGAATTTGCCGAATATACCGGACTCAAACTTCTGAATAAGGATGGGAATTTATCCGACAATCTGCCCAAGATGAATACCTTCCTCAATCGGCTATTAGCTCTCAAAATCGACCTCCAAAATCGGTTATTCGCTGACTTCGAGCAACGGATTCTGGAGCGGATCGCCCAAGCTAAAGCCAATGGCACATTCGAGCGCGGGGTACAGACAATTTGGGCGGAGGGTGGATTTGAGGTGGTCGATACCCAATTATTGAGTACCCATTCTTCTGGCGGTGAAACGATCTGTTATGCGATCGATAAACTGAATAAGCCAAAGCAGATCTCGGTAGAACGCGCCCAACAAGCCGCTCTCCAATCTGGTTTCCGCTATTACCGTCACAGCAAAAATGGTAATTTGGCGATCGCTCACGTTACCGACCAGCACACCCACCGTGGCAATATTGTCGATATAGTCACCCTCTATCACCCAGTTCATGCCAAAACCTATCAACGGCTGGATAAACCCGACTTCGATAAGGTTTGGATTGCTGAGATTCCCACTAGCCAGTACTGGCGACAGTGGCAGCAACTGCTCGATTTGGCACCTGAGTTCGATCGAGAACGGATCTATCTCTGCTGTGGATTGTTGCTGCCAATCTGGGGACAATTGCCAGGAAGTCCTCGTGTCTATCGACTTCAAACTAACGATGGTCGGTTGTTGCTAGGACGAGAAATCGACAAGCTGAAAATCGATAAGGTGTATCGAGATTTTGGCATTGCTGGTGAGTCTAAACTGACAGCCGATGAAATCTTTCAACTAGTTTGGGAAGGCAATGAGGTGACATCGGTGGGACAGTGGCAGTTACAGCGGAACTACTATAAGGGGGAAGATCGGTTGGAAGTAGTGGCAGTTTATGGTAGCGATAAAATCGATTGGCTCAAGGCGATGGGCTGTTTTACAGAAATTATCAACTATCGGACTAAGGTGTTTATTCCGGTAGATACTGCGGTTGAGATTATCGATAATTTGATAACTGGTTGAGTGGAGATAATCCCCCGATTGAAATTGGGGGATTATAATCGATCGATCGAGTAGTAGTGAGTCTAGGAATCCGGTTGCATGAAAAAAGACAAAGTAGATTTTACGATAATCCGATTAGCTTGCAGAATCGAGTGTCTAGCATATACTAAAAATCGAGAGATTAAGTTGTCTGGAACTTTTTGTAAGTCTGAATCGGATATTTATCAGCAATTCATCCTCAGAAATATGTATGGAAGAAAGCGAGTGTTTTTCTGGATCGATCGTAAGTTGGGTATTGCATTTGATAAACATCAAAATTACTTCGTATTGATAGAATAATGCTCTGCCTTCTGCCTTCGTTAAAAGTTTGAAATTATTTCTAAATCAACACTATTTTCTCAATAGAAATAGATTATGCCAAAAGTCTCTATTATTACTGTTACTAGATTGCGTCCTCAATTATTGTCCCAAGCGATCGACTCACTGAAAGCTCAATCCAGTCAAGACTTTGATTGGATTCTTGTCAACGATGGTGAAGATATTGCTACACGAGAATTAATCTCTAACTCCCAAATTGATTTCACCCATACCTATTTGGAGATGCTGCATCCCGAAAAGGGTTTTGGTCTATCCTATGGGCGCAATAGAGGTGTAGTAATGGCACAGGGTGACATCGTAACCTATCTCGATGATGACAACACCTTCAAGCCCAATTTCGTAGAGGAAACGATCGCTTTCTTCGAGAATCATCTCCAGGTGAATTATGCTACGCCGATCCAGCAACGCAGACGCAATATTATCAGGGATAGTGTTGTGGTTAAACGAGGTAAAGAGTTCTTCTCACCTACTTCAGATTGTACAGTGGAAGAATTAATTAGTCACCAGCAACTCATCGATAGTAACGGATTCGCTCATCGGAACACTAAGGATCTAAGTTTGACTTGGAATCCCGAACTCAAAATTTATATCGATTATGAGTTTCTGCTTAAATGTATCTGCCATTGGGGACGAGAAAGCTTTAGAATTAATCCATCAATCTTGGTGGATTATGTCCAAACTAATCAAGGAATGATTGGCAAGTCTAATTATCAAGATTGGGCTAAGGAAATAGAGTGGATAGTCGAGCGTCAAGAATTTTATCCCTGTTTGAATAAAAATGATATTTTGACTCTCGATCGATTAAAAGGTACATTTCTAGCTCGGCATCAAGAAATTCAGAAGATAGCAGTATTTACCAAATAGTAAGAACATAAAGCTCCCAGCTTTGAATCAGTGCATTTAAAACGAACTTATTACTCATTACTTAATCAACCATCGATCTAAAATGTTAAAATAGAGTTGCATGAGTTGGTTTAATACTGTGTAAATTTGATGTCAAGTTAGATTGAGAAGGAAAAGTCATGACAATTGCTCAAGATAAATGCTGTTACACCGATACCAATTCAGATCGAACTCAAAGATAGTAAATTATCTTGCGACAATCGCTCGATCTAATTCCGACAAATAGCTGAACCGATCTGACTCATCTAGAAGATAAACTTGAATCATAAAAGGTCAAAATTTATCTCTGTCAATCGAGATGTATGTATATGTTTGATAAAGATTCAGCTAAAGTTAAATTTCCGTGGGTAGCATTTATCAGTCAACCGATTGCTCATCCCACAGCTACGTTAATTATTAATCCGATTAAATTTAAGAAGCTGTATCATATTTGGTTATTAGAAAATTGTTGGAAGTATGAATCAGAAGTAAAAAGTGTCTCTAAATAAGTACAAAGCTATCTGTCCAGCTTACACAGTCTTGCCACATCCTCTGAGCATAATAACTATAAGCTGCGAAACAATCAAGTAGTAACTAAGTTATTTGTAGCACTATAAAAATATGTCTAATCATCGAGTGTATTTAAACGTCCCCTATGCTGAAAAAGAAGCTGCCAAACAACTTGGGGCAAAATGGGATCGAGACGCAAAAAGCTGGTTCGTCCTACCAGAAATCCAGTCTGAGTCCTTTAATCGGTGGCTCAAACCGCTACCTCAAAAGCCAGCGATTATTCTCGTTCCGAGAGGCTCCGCCAACAAGCAAAAGCTGACAATCGAACTCGTGCCGCAAACCTGCTGGTTTTCCAATGTTCGCTCTGAAGTTACCGCACAAATGTGGGATCTATTGAAAAAACGAACGTTCCAACAAGCGAACTATCGATGCGAAATCTGTGGCGGACGTGGAAATAAACATCCAGTCGAATGTCACGAGGTTTGGGATTATAATGATGATTGTTATCGACAAACTTTAGTTCGATTGATTGCTCTATGTCCTGCCTGTCACGAGTGCAAGCACATTGGATTCGCCAACACTCAAGGGCGAGGTGAGATTGCGGCAAAGCATCTTGCTAAAGTAAATCAATTGTCGAACGAACAGGCAACAGCTTATATTGAAGAAAGTTTTGAAATCTGGCAACGTCGGAGTCGATCAAACTGGATATTAGATATTTCCTATCTGGAACTCGAAAAAATAGAAGATGCCAAACTATTATGATAAATAAAAAGTGGGGCGATTCTCTTGCAGAGAGGCTGCGCCAACGATTTGAGTTAGCTTTATATTGGAGTATTTCAATCCTCTGGATAATTACTGGTATTTTCTTTACTTACTACTATCATCATACTCAAGAGGGTATAGAAGTAATGATGGCAAGCGATCGGCACAAATATCCAGCGATTTGCTTTGCAATTGGAGTTGGCACTTCCCCTCTAGTTTTAATTAATCATTTCGTTAAATTCTTTATATTTGGTTTAGGGATTGTAGCAATCGAAGCTGGATTAATTTAATTTAGAGGATCGGTTATTTGACCGATCTGATTTCCCAGGTCGAGAAGTTATGGTAGGTCTATAAAATATTTTGAGATTGTAGATAGTGCTAAGAGAAGAAGCGGCTAAATATGTTGGTATTACGGTCAAACAGTTAGATGGATACAGCAATCGTTACACCTTAATGAGTGTCAATCGATGGAATGGATATAGTTACACCAGCTATTTTCGGCTCAAAGATTTAGATCTATTAAAAATCAGAATAGAACAAAGACGGGCAAAATCTGCCTCTAGATCGATATCAATAGTAGAAGATACGCTACGACCTGCCAAGGCAGCGCTTCGCTATCGAATCTTCAAGAAATGGTCAAACGATACTGCTATTAAGGTTGATTCTAATCACAAAAGGGTTTGGCAATCGTTGCCAAACCCTTTTTCAAAAGCTAATGGCAGACGTTAAAATGCAGGTTTAGCTAAATCGTCAAAGAAGGCATCAGCCAATGCGATGGGAGAACCCACTTCAGTAGCTTCAGTGGCTTTAACTTCAGGCACAACATCAGATTCAGCAACAACAGCTTCAGCAGCAGCTTGAGCCGCTTTTAAGGCAACTTCCGCTTCCGCCGCTTTCAGCGCAGCCTCCACAGCAGCTTCAGCCTCAGCTTGAGCAATCAGAACCGCTTCAGGAATGTAATCGGGATGGTAAGGAATTAAACCCGTACTCCAAAGAGCCTGACTCGCTTCTCTCAACCACTTCTTGAGCCGTCGATTGGTCGAAAAGGGAATCCAGTCAGAATCGATCGCCTCACTAAAAGGGATATACTCACTCAGGATCTTGTTCTTGTCTTCTGGCGCAATCAGCATCTCTGGAAAGAAAATAGACTGAAATCCATACTTATCTAAAAGTGCCTGAATTCTGCCATCGGGATCGAAACCGCCCCGCTCCCAGCGGATATTTGTTGGGGCACCCAAATTTTTCACCAAGACGTGAGGAATCTTACCTTGCGAAGCCTCAACTGATTCCACGAATAGTTCCAGCGATTCCGGCGTACCATTGGTGATGAAGAAAAATACAATATCGATCGTATTGTCGGGATCTGCCAGCATTCCCACCACATCATTCTGTTCGATCCAGCGATTGAGGTACGCAGCCACCTGAGAAGGCATCACAATTAGAACATCCTGCTGTTTGGCAAGATCGAAGATTTGGTCAGCCAAAAAGTAATCATTAGCATTACCCGTAAAGGTAATTTGTTCTTGAAGGGTAAGAACTTCCTCTTTTTTCTTAGTAGCAGTCGAATTCTTCCGAGAAACAGTCTGAAGATCGATATTTTCCGTTACGGTTGTACCATTCCTGAAGCCCTCATACATCGCCTTCCGGTATGTCAGCCCCACATTCGGCGTAGAGGCATCCGCGTCAATCAGGAAAAATGGATGGTTTGCCGCTGTCATTTGCTCTGCTGCTGCCAATGCCACGGTGGTTTTGCCCATCCCACCCTTCTCACTCACCATAAATCCAATTGACGTTCGCTTGGGAGTCATATCGATGACTGGATCTGGAGCTGGTGCTTTAACAGTTTTAATTGCCTTCTTAGTCATAATTATCCAGCTTTTGTCGTTATTTTAGATTGAGATTTAATTACAGATTTAGGTTGAGGTTTAGGCATCAAATACTCCCAGAGACAGTAAACATCTGCCATCCGCGATTGGCATCCTGCTGGTACATCTAACTTGGGTAAGTTAAATCCGGTGTCGCTATAGTAAATAGGTGTTTTGCCATCTAACTGTTCGCGAGACGGCAATCGACGATCGAAGTAGTAAACTAGTTCATCTCGGAGCACGTCCGCCGCTCCTCCAGAAATCATTACTTCCTCCAGATCGCTTGGTAGATATTCATCTAACCAGTTGAAAATCGCCTGACAGTAAATTTCGTTGGTAGATTCCAGTACCTGAATCAAACGAGCGAGTTCTTCTTCAGCAGCCTGCTCTTCTTGCTGCCGCAGAATCGGCTGGAGTGCAGCCTTATCCTCCGGCAACCAATATTTAGCGATCGCTACACTCAAAT
>JBBRVB010000114.1:0-10357 GCA_038247275.1 Chroococcales cyanobacterium | reverse complement strand
CAGCGGCTTGAATGTTGGTACGAGCGCGAACCACACTATCTGGATTCTTTTCCACGCCAACCACGCGCACTCCGAACTGTTTTGCCAACGCGATCGCGCTTTCCCCAAAACTTGCCGCCAATTCCAGCACCGTTTCACCCGCTTTGAAGTTCGCCCATTCCAAAAGCTGTTGGGTTGCCGCTCTGCCTCCTGGTCGGAGGATTTTCTTGCCAGCAGCAGCGAGGACTTCATGCCCTGGTGCTGAGTTCAGATTTAAGGTTTTTTGAGTCATGACTGATCTCCTATTGGGCTGTTATTCTTACTTTACTAGCTGGAAAGAGCAGTTTCTATGAGGTAGCTCATGCGGATGCCTTGACGCTCTCACGCTCCCGCAGGCTCTGGGTGGCGGCGATCGAGATCGTGTTGCACCCGCAGATCGAAGGCAGTCGCGATCGTCCCCTCTTCCTTGTAGCCACCAACTAGCCACTAAAAATCAGTAACCTTGTTTTGAAGCAAGATGTGAGCCGATCGACCTTACCATCCTCATTCACACAGCCACGGTTTCAATTCGGTTTGATATGAATACGAGGAGCAACCCCTGGATTAATTATTTCTGCGAGTTCCTCTTTAGTCATTTGGTCGAGTTCGGCTTGAAGTTCTTCGCCAGAGAGTTGATGCCCATAGCTTTCGGCAATTGCAACACAGCTTTCAATTGTGTTTGCGGCTTTGAGTTGTTGCCGCAAGGCTGCGTTTTGTTGGGCATCGGCTAGAAATCGGGATACACTTGTCTGTTTCATGGTCTGTTTGGTATTGGTAAAGTGGTGGTTGAGTTCTATGCAAGGATCTGCGGTTAACGCTCTCGACGATCGCTCATTTGAAGATCGATCGAGCTAGATTAGCGTCTCTTATGGCGATCGGGCGATCGGATCGGCAACAATTACCTGACCAACTCCTGGCACAAATAGCAATCTGGCACCTGCGAGAATGCCGAATAGTCCACCAAGGAAACTACCCCAATAATCTGCCGCTCCCGCACCAGATTTAGCGGCATCTTTCCAAGTCAAGAATCCTCGGACGTGTTCGGTGGTGCGATCGTCTTTACCGACATTCTGATTTTCTGACATGATTTTTACTTTGGTAAATAAGAACTTGAATTTTAAACTTACTTAAATCATGCGATCGTCAATGTTTGAGATCGTGTTTGAATTGGTTGATTTCGATCGAACTGTATTTAAACTTTATAATCTACTCCGATCGAGAGCGAGATAAATTTAACTCATGAATCAGCAGATTCTAGAGGATTTCACTGTTAACACGGTTTTTGGTTCCGTTGTTACTCACGCCCCCAGATCGGCTAGAATTCGATCTAATAGTTTGGAGACATCTTCTAATGAAAGATCCGACATCAAAACAAGAGATCGGTACGCCAACTAATCCATCTGACGATCGATCTGCATCTCCCACGATTGACTACTGGCACGTTTGGACAGATCGGGATGGGGTCAGCCATCAATCCCGCCGTCAAATTCAAGACTTCGAGCTACTTAGCATTGCGCCACCTGCTGCGCCCCAATGGTTGGGGCAATTGAAGCAAGCAGGCGCAACTTTTAGCTTTACAGTGTTACCTGTCGGCTGGACGGGCACCTGGCATGAAAACCCCAAGCCCCAGTGGATTATTCCGCTGTCGGGATGCTGGTTTGTGGAAACGATGGACGGACAACGGGTCGAGATGGGTGCTGGCGAGATCTCCTTTGGTGCAGACCAAAATACCCAGGTAGATGCCCAAGGTCGCAAAGGACATCTTTCGGGCACTGTCGGCACCGAACCCGCTGTGTTAATCATCGTGCAGTTTGACGAAACTCCGCCGCTGGAATAAGAGTTTATTAGTACCCTGTTTGCGATCGATCGATGATTAATGCCAGCCTTGAGTGTTGAGATCGATCGCATATAACGATCTGCCAGTAGCAATAAATAAGTAATCCCGATCGCGTCCGCCAAATGTCAGATTAGCAACAGTTTCTGGCACGAGAATTTTACCGATCCGCGTCCCATCTGGTGCATATATCTGGACGCTGCCTTCAGAACTAGTAAAGACATTGCCCGTTAGATCGACCCACAAGCCATCGGGTTGAACGGGATCGATCTGGGTAAACAAGCGACCATTACCGAGTAGGCGATCGTCGATCGCATCATAGGCACGAATCTGGTGCGCGCCGTCAGAAAGATCGAATGCCGATGAATCGGAGACATACAAAATCGACTCATCTGGACTACAAGTTAAGCCATTAAGACGCAGGATATCGGTGACGACGGCATCTAGTGCGTGAGTTGTCGGATCGAAGCGGTAGACATAACTACCGGGTTGTTCCTGCACTCCGCCATACCCTTGATGGGGTGCCCTAATGCCGGATGGTGGATCGGTAAACCAGATCGTACCGTCGCTTTTAACGAGTAGGTGGGCTGGTTGGAAAGAAAAAGGCTGATTAATTTTTTTCCTACCACCCTATTGTTCGGAAATGAATCCCATTGAAACTGAATGGCATCAACTTAAAAGCCATGAAATCTCTGGACAGATGTTTGAGAATGAATATGACTTAGCCAAGGCTGTGATGGCGGGTATGGAATCTCGAAGTGTCGCCGGCGAATATTCACTCGATCGTTTTATATTTAATTGCGCCTAGCTACTTAAGTTCGTCGAACAACTGTTCTATGACCTGCTAGCGGCGAGATGAAAAAAGGACGAACTAGTATTTTCTAGTTCCTCCTCTCCCCCTTTTTCCCCGAATTCCGTTTAAAGTGAAGTTTGCCCTATCGTGAATTCCCAGCTCGATCCTTATGGCTTCAACCGACCGAGACACCATTCGCATCCGTGGTGCCAAACAGCATAATCTCAAGAATATCAGTTTAGATCTCCCGCGCGATCGCTTAATCGTGTTCACAGGGGTGTCTGGTTCGGGCAAATCATCCCTAGCATTTGATACGATCTTTGCGGAGGGACAGCGGCGATATGTGGAGTCCCTGAGTGCCTACGCGCGGCAATTCCTGGGACAGTTGGATAAGCCGGATGTGGATGCGATCGAAGGTCTGAGTCCAGCGATCTCGATCGATCAAAAGTCTACTTCTAATAATCCCCGATCGACTGTTGGGACGGTTACCGAAATTTATGATTATTTTCGGTTACTATATGGACGTGCTGGTACGCCTCATTGTCCGCAGTGCGATCGATCGATTGCGCCGCAAACGATCGATGAAATGAGCGACAGGATTCGCAATCTCCCCGAACGGACTAAGTTTCAGATTCTAGCACCGATCGTGCGGGGTAAAAAAGGGACGCATCAAAAAGTACTATCTAGCCTTGCATCTGAAGGATTTGTCAGAGTCAGAATTAATGGTGAAATTCGCGAATTAGCCGATCGAATTGTCCTAGATAAAAATCAACATCACACGGTCGAAATTGTCGTCGATCGACTCGTAAATAAGGAAGGGATCGAATCACGACTATCCGACTCTCTCACTACTTGCCTCCGGCATGGTGAAGGGATTGCAGTTATCTCCTTAATTACTGATGAAGGTACCGAAAATCATTCAGATTTACCATCAGAATTAGTATTTTCCGAGAAGTTTGCCTGCCCAGAACATGGCGCAGTCATGGAAGAATTATCGCCGCGATTGTTCTCATTTAACTCGCCTTATGGTGCCTGTCCGGCTTGTCACGGGATTGGTAGCTCCCGCACATTCGACCCCGAATTAATCATTCCCGATCCGGCTGCTGCTGTCTATCATGCGATCGCACCGTGGTCAGACAAAGATAATTCCTATTATTTGTCTCTATTATATAGCCTGGGTCAAGCGGCTGGCTTTGCCCTGGATACACCATGGCAAAAATTGACCCCCGAACAAAAAACCTTAATTTTAGAAGGTAGAGATGAACTGATTTGGATGGAAGATATCGGCGAAAATCGTCGCTTTCGGGGCGTAATAAAAATCCTTGACAGGCAATATCATGATGCCTCAGAATTACAAAAACAAAAGCTCGAACAATACCTGACAAATCGCCCCTGTGAAGCTTGTGGGGGTAACCGATTAAAAGTAGAAGCTCAATCGGTAAAATTAGGACAGTATGGCATCCTCGATTTTACCAGTACATCAATCGATGAATGTCTAGCAAGGCTCGATCGACTAGAATTAACTCCGAAACAAACTAAAATCGGTGAATTAGTTCTCAAAGAAATTGTCGCCAGACTACAATTTCTGCTCAATGTTGGATTAGATTATCTCACACTCGATCGAGCTGCGATGACCTTATCCGGCGGCGAAGCACAACGCATCCGTCTAGCTACCCAAATTGGTTCCGGTTTGACGGGCGTATTGTACGTCCTCGACGAACCGAGTATCGGCTTGCATCAGCGCGATAATGGACGACTATTAGACACCCTCACCAAACTCCGCGACTTAGGCAATACCCTCATCGTCGTCGAGCATGACGAAGACACCATTCGCGCCGCCGATCATTTAGTCGATATCGGCCCAGGAGCAGGCGTACATGGCGGTCACATCGTCGTCGAGGGCGATCTAAATGCGCTACTAAATTCCGAAGATTCCATCACTGGAGCCTACCTATCGGGACGCATGGGCATCGCCACACCAGCAATTCGCCGCGAAGGAAATGGACGCAGCCTCATCCTCAAAAATGTCCACCGCAACAACCTCAAACATCTCGATGTCGAATTCCCCCTCGGAAAACTCGTCTCAATCACCGGCGTATCCGGTTCGGGCAAATCCACTCTCGTCAACGAACTGCTCCACCCCGCCTTACAGCACCATCTCACCAAACGGGTACCATTCCCCAAAGATGTAGACCAATTGCAGGGAATTAGTGCGATCGATAAAGTCATTATCATCGATCAATCGCCAATTGGTCGCACCCCGCGATCGAATCCCGTCACCTACACCGGCGTATTCGACACCATCCGCGAAGTCTTCACCCAAACCATCGAAGCCAAAACACGCGGCTACAAAGCGGGACAATTTTCCTTCAACGTCAAAGGCGGACGCTGTGAAGCCTGTAGCGGACAAGGGGTTAATATCATCGAGATGAACTTCCTCCCCGATGTCTACGTCCAATGCGATGTCTGCAAAGGCGAACGCTACAATCGCGAAACCCTCCAAGTTAAATATAAAGGTAAATCGATCGCCGATGTCTTAAATATGACCGTCGAAGAAGGCTTAGAATTCTTCCAAAATATCCCCCGCGCCGCCACCCGCCTCCAAACCCTGCTCGATGTCGGACTCGGCTACGTCAAACTCGGACAAACCGCTCCCACCCTTTCCGGCGGCGAAGCGCAACGAGTCAAACTCGCCACCGAACTCTCCAAACGTGCCACTGGCAAGACCTTGTATTTAATCGACGAACCCACCACCGGATTATCATTCTACGATGTCCACAAGCTCCTAGACGTGCTGCAAAGACTAGTCGATAAGGGGAACTCCGTAATCGCGATCGAACACAACCTCGACGTGATTCGCTGCTCCGACTGGACGATCGATTTGGGGCCAGAAGGTGGTAATAAAGGGGGAGAATTAGTCGCAGTGGGAACGCCGGAACAGGTGGCTAAAAATCCTAAATCCCATACGGGAAAGTATTTGAAGCAAGTGCTGAAACAACACGATCGATCTGTGAAAATTTAAATTAAACAGATTGGGTAACTAACACAGAAGGTAATTGCTCAACTGGATCGCCCGATCGCGATTACTTAAATACCGCACCCATATAATTGCCCCACAACCGGGCAGCTTGCGCGCTACTACCGTGTGTGGGTGTATTATTATCATTCCCCAACCAGATTCCAGTCACCACTTTTTTATCGGGAATAAAACCAATAAACCACATGTCTACGTTGTCATCGGTAGTTCCAGTTTTACCGACTTCCCCCAAACCAATTGCGGCATTTTTACCAGTTCCATTAGTTACCACGCCACGCATCATCGTAGTTAGTATATTGCTAACATTCGCTGACAAAACCCGCTGAGATCGAGTGTCCTTGGTATAATCATAAATCACCCGACAAGTCCGGACGGCGCGGAGATCGCAACTACTAGTGTCATATACCCGTTTGATAACGCGTGGCTGATTCCAAATGCCGCGATTGGCAACCGCACCATAGGCTCCAGTAATCTCTAGCATATTGACGACACTCTGACCCAAAATGAGGGCGGGAACATCGTCCAGCTTCGACCCGATCCCCATCTTCTTGGCGACTTCGATCGTTTTGGGTAGTCCGATATCCCGCGTGATTCGCAGCGCGGTCACATTTTCCGATAAGGTAAACCCAGTGTACATATTTGCCGAGCCTGATGCGCCATGATTACAACCCGGAAATGTTCTACCCCCCCACGATAATGGATCGCAGGAATAGGTCTTTCCCGGCGATATACCGCCTTCGAGCGCGGCGGCATACCCAAACAGTTTAAATGTCGATCCGGGCTGACGCTGGGCATTTACGGTGCGATTGAATTGACTTTTTTGATAGTCCACACCACCGACCATCGCTTTGACAATGCCGGTACTACTATCGAGACTGAGAATCCCACCTTGGGAAAAGCGGTAGATACTACCCGCCACCGCAATATTCTGGCGTAGTGCTGATTCTGCTTTGGCTTGCATCTTCAGATCCACACCAGTCTCGATCGCAAAATTCCCTTCTTTGGCTGTCTCCGTGCCCAAGATTTCCTGGAGTTCCTGGAATACATAGTTATAGAGATAAGGTGCCTTGGCATTGCTAATCGGCGCACACGCTTCCGGTCGATAATTAAGTGTCGATCTTCGCGCTTCCCGAGCTTGGGCGGGAGTAATCACCCCAGTTTCGACCATTCTCGTCAGCACCAGATTCCGCCGCTCTTTGGCTTTCATTCCTCTCCGCCCTAGCTTGTCCTCCACACAGGGGTTGAACATATTGGGACCAGGTAACATGCCAACTAACATTGCGGCTTCTGGGAGGGTCAGATCGCGGGCGGATTTGCCCAAATAATGCTGCGATGCATCCTCAAATCCATACGCGTCATCGCCCAGGAAGACCCGATTGAGATAGGTGAGTAAAATTCGATCCTTGCTATACGTAGCCTCCAATTTGAGAGCTACCACTGCTTCTCGTGCTTTGCGGGGGAGATTGTCCTCACTCCCGACATACGATCGAAACAAACTGCGCGCTACCTGCTGCGTTAGTGTACTCGCACCTTGAGTTAATTTGCCTTTTTGTCTGGATACCACTAGCGCGCGCCCGACACCCCACGGATCGATACCAAAGTGCCAATAAAAGCGACTATCTTCTGAAGCAATTAACGCTTTGAGCAGGTAGGGAGAGAAATCCGTCAGAGTTGCCAGATCTTTGTGTGCGCCGACTTTAGGCGGACGGAGCATGTCTTGCATCCCGTCGGCATAAACTAGTACTGGCCCACTGGCATCTGGTAATGGGTTAACATTAATTTTGGTAGATTCTGCCGCGATCGCCAGTAGGAGCAGACTCAAGATACTCCCTGTGCCATACAATCCGTACCGCAACACGCGCATATAAACCGGCGGCGGATCGAGATAGATAATTTTGACGGCGGCCTTGAGTTCGGGAGGACCGAGCGTAAAGGTATCGCCATTTCTGAGTTTAATCCGATCGACTCGTTTTTTGCCGCGATAAATGCCGTTGGTCGAACCCTCATCTTTGAGTAAGAAAGTCGTTCCTTTTTGACGATCGCGACTCAATGACAAATGGACTTGACTGACCACCTCATTTCGCACCACAATATCACAAGACTGGGAACTCCGCCCCAACACATATTTCTCCCCCAGCAGTGGAAATATATCCGGTTGTGGCGCATCAGCATCTTGCACCAATAATTTGGGTACTCTCGCATTGGGCTTAAGTGCCAATCGGGTGAAATTAACTTTCGTCCGATTGATGGCTTGAGTAAGTTGAGCCAGGAGTGTCTTCTTAGGCGGCTGAACAGACATTTAGGGGCTGGGGTAGGGATTTAGCAACATAACGCGGTTGCCCCAGTCATGGCGAGAATATCACCAAGAATCTGAGTACATCTATTTTAGCCCACACCGTTCGATGTCTGACGATCCAAAAAGTAGGCAGGTTTAAATCTAAATCCACCTACGATGTCGATCGCCTCAATTTAAGTCGGGCAATTCATGAATTTCCCGACTAGCGATCGGGGCTAATTACCTAGACTGTTTTAGAAACAACTGGTACTTCTTCATCCTTGCTTTGACCATTTAGATCGTTGGTAGTCGGACGCGGTTGAATTACCCCAAACCCACCATGATTGCGTCGATAAACAACATTAATTTCGTCAGTCTCAGCACTACGATACATATAAAAGTCGTGATCGACTAGCTGTAATTGAGCGAGAGCTTCCTCGATCGTCAATGCCGACATCGCAAAATATTTAGTCCGTACTACTTCTGCGGGTAGAGTCGCAGAGCGATTGTCAGTGAGGTTATAATCTAGTAGTTCTAAATCTAATTCTTCCCCCAAGTTTTCGACTGGATCTGTTCGATCTTTCTTAGTAAAGTTACGTTCTTTATATTTGCGTAATTGGCGAGATATTTTGTCAGCAACTAAATCGATACTTGCATATAAGTGTTCGCTAGCTTCTTCGGCGCGGATCGTTGTTCCATTGGCATAAATTGTAACTTCAGCTACCTGTGATGCTGCAATCCGAGGATTCTTAGCAACTGACAGATTTACATCTACTCCGGTGGTGATGTTTTCAAAATGGCTCACCGCCTTTTCGATTTTTTGATTGACATAATCGCGGATGGCATCGGTAAGTTCGATGTTCTTACTCTGGAGCACAAGCTTCATAAGCATCTCCCACTGGATATAATATTGAGTTTAAGGTTGAGATAAGCAGAAAAATTGTGGAAATCAGTGTTTCCTCTGTAGCGAATTTTACCCACTAAGCTGACTAAATTGCCGACCCTGCCAAACAGTTCGGAGCCAACTTTCGTAAATGATTATCCAACAAGGGATAATATAATTACCTCACCTTTTTAGTGACTAACTATACATTAGCACTTATAATCTACCTGCAACATTATTTCGATCGACTGGTTAAAAGACTTTGCAATTTGTGACATTCATTTACATCCAAGATCGCTAGTATTTAGGCTTTAGGCTTTAGGCTTTAGAAAATCACAACATTACCCCTTACCCACTACCCATTACCCATTACCCATTACCCTCTACCCTCTACCCCCTACCCTCTAGAATATGACAACAATTCGCGTACCTGCTACCACAGCTAATCTAGGATCTGGCTTTGACTGTATTGGTGCTGCCTTGAGCATGTACAACGAGTTTACCTTTACGCCGATCGACACCGCAACTTTAGTTATCGCCGTGCAAGGATTGGAAGCGGCTAGAGTCAATACTGATGCTACCAATCTTGCCTATCAAGCTTTCCTCAAGTTGTATCGGAGGATCGATCGCACCCCGCCAATAATTGAGATCCAGATTAGACTCGGTGTTCCGTTAGCTAGAGGATTGGGAAGTTCGGCAACTGCGATTGTGGGTGGCTTACTAGGTGCCAATGTACTGGCTGGGAACCCGCTTTCACCAGCAGAAATCATGCAACTGGCGATCGAAATGGAAGGACACCCCGATAATGTCGTACCGGCGTTGATTGGTGGCTGTCAACTGGCGGCTACATCTGCCAATGGGTGGGCGATCGCGGATATTCCCTGGCATGGTAGCATCGTGCCGGTAGTGGCGATTCCCAATTTTGAACTATCGACATCTGAAGCTCGAAGTGTGCTCCCAAATGATTATAGTCGCGCTGATGCGATTTTTAATACAGCTCATTTGGGCTTACTAATGCGCGGGCTAGAGACTGGCAATCCTGACTGGTTATCAGCCGGATTAGTCGATCGCATCCATCAGCCCTATCGCCAAAAGTTAATCCCTGGCTATACCGATGTCGAACGCGCCGCAATCGCCGCTGGCGGCTATGGCATGGTAATTAGTGGGGCAGGACCGACATTACTAGCTTTAAGTACTATAGAACGCGCCCAAGCCGTCGCTACGGCAATGATTGAAGTATGGGGAACTCATGATATTCAAGTAGATGCTCGATCGCTAGCAATAGATCTACACGGGGCAACAGTTATATAGTTGACAGTTGACAGTTGACAGTTGACAGCGAAGTAAATTGGAGGGCGGGCGGTGCCCACCCTCTATATTTTAAGCCTTTTCAATCTGACAACTATTTATTGGTGCCAACCTGTCTAGGGCAGATCTTCGCCGATCTAGCTTTCGGTAGAAGCAACCGAGTAACTGTCGAAAATACCTCTAATGACTTTTCCGTTTGCCGAGATTGT
>JBBRVB010000113.1:0-10442 GCA_038247275.1 Chroococcales cyanobacterium | reverse complement strand
GATCGCTTGTTCTCGATCGCTAATTTGTTACCAGATTGGCACTATTTGGACATTGGTGGTGGCTTTGGCTATCCCTATCAGGGCGGAGTTGGTTTTGATTGGGTAGAGTTTGGATCGGCGTTAACTACCGAATTAGTCCAACTAGGTAGATCGATTGAGTTAATTATTGAACCTGGACGCGCCGCGATCGCCAATTGCGCTACACTCTTCGCTAAAGTCGTATCGATCAAGTGGCAAAACGATCGACAAATCGTTGGAGTTGATACCACCGTCGCCAATCTTTCTGTTCCTTCGGTGCATGGTGGCTATCGTGAAATTATTGCAGTAAACCCAAGATCGATCGATGTACTTTACAACACCGACATCTGTGGAAATACAACTTATTCTCGCGATTATCTCGGACGAAATTGTCAACTACCTCAACTTGCGATCGGCAATATTATTGCAATTTTGGATGTTGGTGCTTATGGTTATGCGATGTCTTCTCACTTCTTACACCGGCCGCGTCCAGCAGAGGTATTAATCGAACAAGATTCTCATCGACTAATTCGCGATCGAGAAGATTATAGCGTCCTATTAACCAATCAGATATTTTAATTAATAATTAATTTCAACTCTAGATTTAAAGGCAATTCCTACCCGATAAACTATCCCCTAATTTATGAAATGTATCCAATGCAGTACGGAAAACAATCTCAAAGATCGCACCGCTAATCAGGGGCGATGCAAAAGTTGCAATCATCCTTTTGCCTTTGAACCAACAGCGATGAAAGAGGTGAAAATTACCGATCCATTTTTCGTGAAAGCGATCGCGGATATTTCTACTAACAACACGCTATTTTTCACACCTAAGCAGTTTTTGTACTTGCTTGATAAGCGATCGAAACGCAAAGTATTTAGTTGGGTTACTACGATTTCTCTTTATATTTTCTTCAGTATTTGGACCACGGGTTTTGTTGGTGGTTTTCTATCGATGGCAATTAAAGATATTGCCTTCCCGCTGGTCTTAGGCTTGTGGAATCTCCTGTGCGTATACTTGTTATTTAATCGCAGTAATTCCCCCAAATCAAGTTATCAAACTCGTAAATCTAGCGCAACAGCACTGCAAATTCTGGGAATTGTATTTCTCGTGACTGGTTTGTTCTATATCACGGCTGAATTTGGAGTAATTTCTGTTTCGATCCTGTTGGTGGGTGGACTAACATTGGCTCTGGGCATTAGCCAAAAGCGTCGTGCGGCGAATATTTCCGACTCATTTTCGATTAATCCGACACAGATGCAAGACTGGTTAAATACTTGGGCACGATCGAATGGGACGATCGTTAAATTATTACCAGTCCCAGAGACAGCTTTAGCTTCAACAGTCGATCGAAGTGTGCCAAATTCAGATGTGACTGATTATAGTTTCGATCGACTAGTGGTGTGCAATAGTGATGAAATCGCTCAAATGCTCATCGCAAACAACTTCCACTTTGAAAATAACTGTGCGATTTTGAGCATCAATGGTTATCCCGCCTCAGTTTTCGATACCGTACTGCAAATGTTGCGCCGCAATCCCGGTTTGATGGTGTATGCTTTCCATGATGCTAGCCCAGAAGGTGTCAAACTTGTCCACAAACTTCGGACTAGTCCAACGTGGTTTCAGGAAAGTAGCGCAACAATTATCGATCTGGGATTACTACCTCGCCAAGTATTAGCCAATTCCCGCAACCTATTTATCCATCGCACCAACAGTTCAGGAGCCGCAGCAACTAGGTTAAAAATAGAAATACGTCAAAACCTAACTGCGGCTGAGTTAGCGTGGTTGGAAGCGGGAAATTATGTCGAAATAGAGAGCTTTACACCCCAGCAGTTAATTCAGATTCTCAATCGGGGGATAGCTAATAGTCGAGAGTTGGATACTAGTGATGCAGGGGGGATGATTTGGCTGGGCGATCCTGGGAGTAGTGTCTATGCAGTTGAAAGTTTTGGTTGACGATCGATCGACTTAATGACTGAGCAAAAAGTGCTACGGAAATACAAGCATCCCGATCTACAAAAGCGGCGATCGGTCGATCGGAAAAATAGACAAACACAACGATTAGATCGATCTAATTTGCTTGCAACCAATATTCCAGGCTCGACAATAACCACAACTTTACCCCGTAACGTCCCCACGGATCGCCCTGATAATTGAGCCAATCCCGAATCGGTGCATCGTTAAGGTAGGGTGCAATCTTCGCCTTCCGACTCAATAATAATCCTGTTGCTTGTCGATTCCAGTAATCGCGAAATCCCAATTGAACGGGTACCATCATCCCACTTTTGGGGCGGTGAATAATCGATGCTGGCAATAAATCGATTGCGGCTTGCTTTAATACCGCCTTTTCGATCGTCCCACTCAGTTTATAATTCGGTGGAACCTGCATACTAAAGTCGATAACCCGTTTGTCAAATAAAGGAGATCGACCATGTAATCCCGCCGCCTGAGTCAAATTATTCACCTTTGTCATAATCTGATCGGCTCCCTTAAATTTAATATTTAATGTCATCAATCGATTGAGATAATTAGCATTAGAATTTAAGTCTGGATCGAATATCGACGGCTCTAGCTTTACCCGCTCCCAAATATCGCGGTTGAGCAATTGGGGTAAATCGCTGGCACACTTTTGAAACGATTGAAGATAAGCAGCGAGTGAATCTTGGCGATTGACATCCTGGTAGAGATGATGAATCATCATCGGTTGATTTTTCGGCCCACCAAAACAAGGATCGCCCCCTTCGCCATTTAAGACGACCTGAAGATCTTGACGTGCCAATCGTCCCAATAATAAGTTTGGCACAGTCAGTGGATCGCCGATCGGATCGTCTAACATCGCCATCGTTTCTGGTAACTGTTTCCACATCTGAGCGAGGGGAATCTCCAAGATATGATGCTTTGTCTGACAATGATTAGCAACCAGACTGGAAAACTCTAATTCATGCGCTAACTTCTGCCCAAAATGAATCGAGTAAGTATGCACGGGCGCAGAGTGCAATTTAGCCGCCAGCGCGGTAATCAAGCTCGAATCCAATCCACCTGATAAAAACACGCCCACAGGCTCATCTGTTGGTAGATATTCTTGAGTCACTTGTGTCAACAAATCCAGCAGTCGCTCTCCCCACAGCAAGTGCGGTAACTCCGACTCACTCGCCTGTTCCCGCACTTGCCAATCTGCGCTAATTTCCCCACTCGGTAAGCTCAAATGTGTTCCAGGTCTAACTTCGCGGATATCCCGCCACATTGTCCGATCGCCTGGGACAAATGCACAGCATAAATAATCCCGCAAGGCGATCTCATCTAATTCATTCGATCGATATGGTGCCAGTTCGCGCAAATTTGACGCGACGCGCGTAGTCGCTCCAGTCGTGGTGTAATAAACCGTCCGCGCCCCAGATCGATCGCGTCCCAAGTATAATTCCTGCTGTTGGCGATCCCATATCGCCAACCCAAACATCCCCACCAATCGATCGAAGCTGGCTACCCCCCAATCCTCCCACGCGATCGCGATTAGCTCTAAGTCCGATCGAATCCGCTCCTCCCCCGTTCTCAATTTCAGCAATTGGGAGCGATCGCTCAACCAGACATCCCCCGTCACCACATATCGCCCAGAAGGACTGATGGCAATTTTGGATTCGTCACTCAAGATCGCGATTCGATCGGATCGCCATGTCGGTGATGTAATTTGCGATACATCCCCCCATGCCAATCGCCAACTAGGGGTTTTTTGCACAAACCTTCCAAAAGGGGGAATAAGCATATTTATGGCTCAAGAATAGCAGTTTTCTCATTATTCTTTAGACTTTAAGCGAAAGGTATTTTGAGACATAAAAAGAGACACGATTGAATTTGGAAACCTATCATTAAATCCTGCAAAATCCCCTTTAGACATTGCTGTAGCTCTCAAAAACAGTTAGCAGAAAAGTATATTCCAAAGCGATATCTTTGAGATATTCATAACGTCCCGACGCACCACCATGCCCAGAATCCAGATTAGTTTTGAGCAAGAGCAAGTTGTCATCAGTTTTGAGATCTCGCAATTTTGCCGTCCACTTAGCTGGCTCCCAATAAGTCACACGCGGATCGTTCAACCCTGCCGTAATCAATAGGTGTGGGTAAGCTTTCGCTTCGACATTATCGTAAGGCGAATAGGAACGGATATAGCGGTAAAACTCCTCATCTGCTGGATTACCCCACTCGTCGTATTCCAACTGTGTTAGTGGCAATGTGTCATCCAGCATCGTATTCAGCACATCTACGAACGGTACTTGGGCGATCGCGGCTTTGAATAGTTCGGGTTTGAGATTAATCGTCGCCCCAACTAGCAACCCACCCGCACTACCACCTGCGATCGCAATATTTCCCGCGCTGGTATAGTTTTCAGCAATCAGATGTTCGGCACAGGCAACGAAGTCCAAAAAGGTATTCTTTTTCTGTAAGAACTTACCCGACTCATACCAGTGTCGTCCCAGCTCCGAACCACCGCGAATATGGGCGATCGCATAGACAAAGCCGCGATCGAGTAAACTGAGTCGATTGGTTGAAAAGCCAGGATCTAAGCTCGCGCCATAAGAGCCGTAGCCATAGAGATAGAGCGGATGTGTGCCATCGCGGTTGAAATCTTGACGATAAACGATCGAGATCGGGACTTCCACACCATCATGCGATCGGGCAAAAATCCGCTCTGAATGGTACTGGCTGGGATCGTAACCGCCGGGAATCTCATTTTGCTTGAGAATTGTCTTCGAGCGCGATCGCAGATCGTACTCAAATACCGTCATCGGTAGGACTAAAGATGTATAGCCAAAGCGGAATGTCTGGGTATCGTATTCCGCATTAGCAGCACCAAACACTAGATAAGTAGGATCGTCAAATTCCAGATAATGTGAGGCTTGACTCTGAAGTTCTATCGCCCGTAATTGCCCCAAACCCTGATAGCGTTCGCTAATAATGAAGTAATCTTGAAACTCGTCGATGCCTTCGATTAATCGTTCTGGATCGTGGGGAATATATTCCTGCCAATACTGTTGCTGTGGTTGCGATCCCAGCGTCCGCATGATGCGGAAGTTCTGAGCCTTGTCATTGGTGAGAATGTAGAAAGAGCCATCATGATGGAGGTAAGGTCGAGGGGAGTGTTACCACTCCGCCCCTCCTATCCGAAACGGAACGTGAAACTTTCGCTTCATTCCGCTACTCAACGTGTTTTCCATTTGTCACTACGGACTTCGTGCTACCATCGCTGGCAGTTTTTACGTCATGGCAGTGTCGATGTAAGAGTTGTAGATTATTCCACTCATCCTTTCCACCTAAAGATGTTGGGATTATATGGTCTACTTCTAATAGGTCATCTTCTCGGAAGTTTAGACCGCAATGAGTACATTTCCCTTTCTGCTGTCTAAGCAGATGTGCCTCACGATTAGGCATTTCAGGGTGTTTTCCCATTCTTGAACTCCAATAAACTAGGTCGCCATCGTATGGGCTTTTATCTCCTTTAACTTTTACATAGTCTGTGCTACTGCAAGCAACCTCACTATGCAAATGTAACCGTAGAGAATTCTCATCTGTTCCGGTCGAGAATACCCAGTTTTTACCACCTTTAGAGTGCCAGTATTTTTGATGACCAGCATTTATTTTCCCTTTACAGCGGCGTTTTGCCCAACGTCGAAGTTTCAGGTATGTGAGATTATCTTGTCTGCTCGATTCCCCAACTGATTTAATGTCAGAGTTAGAGTAGTAATTTGACCATCCCCTTATAACAGGGTTTAATTCGCTAATCAGAGCCGCTTGGGGTGATGAACGATGTTTTAAGATGATGCTTTTGATTTTCTCTAGATGAACCTTACTCGCCTTCTTTGTTGGGGTAATGAGTGTTACGAAGCCTGTTAGCTCACCGTTAGTTCTTTTGGAACTACGGTATTTACCCTCTGGGTATTGTTGGATATGATGTCCTAAGAAGTCAAATCCAGCTTTACCATCCTCACTTAATTCATTATTGAAAGTATGAGTTAGTCGGGTTTTCTCAGGCTTTAGTTCCAATCCAATGCCATGTAACCACTCCGAGATAAGTTCTCGGCATCTTTGGACAACGGTTTTATCTGAATGTAGAATAACAAAGTCATCTGCATATCGGATAATATTAGGGGTACTGAATTCTTCTCCCTTTTTATGGAACCAAGTTTCTCTACTTGTATGAGACATATAGGGAAACTCTTTACTTATAATTTGTTCCAAACCGTGGAGGGCTATATTAGCCAAAAGTGGGCTTATAACACCACCTTGAGGCGTACCCTCAGATATTGCAGTGAACACTCCTTGGTCGATGACTCCAGATTTTAGCCAAGCTGCAATTTGCTTTTTGACTATTCCTTGATGTCCTAACCTTTTAAGTAATTCATTGTGGTTGATGCGGTCAAAACATTGGGCTATATCTGTATCTAGTACATACTTAGCCTTATTTTGAATGCAGAGTTTAATCTGTCTGATTGCATCATGGCACGAACGTCCGAGTCTAAATCCGTAAGAGTTTGGCTCAAATTGGGCTTCCCATTCCGGTTCGAGAGCAGCTTTAACTACTCCTTGCAAGGCGCGGTCGTACATTGTGGGTATCCCTAATGGTCGTTTTTCGGCTTTTCCAGGTTTTGGTATCCAGACTCTACGAGTAGGTTTGGATTTCCCAGTTAGCTTTAATTGACCTACAAGTTCACATCGCTTATCTGAAGACAGAGATTTAACTCCGTCCACTCCTGCGGTGTTTTTACCTTGATTGTCCTGTGTGACCCGTCGTACCGCTAAGACCCTGTTCGACCAAGACCTCATCAATGTTCTTTGGAGTTTACGGGCTTTCCGTATATCTCCTTGACGTGAAGCGGCGTAGATGTGCGTTTGCAGCTTGAAGACATATCGTTCGACTTTGCGCCAATTGATATCCCTCCATCCCTCGATATTCAAGTTTGAATCCGAATTAGGCATATTTACCACTAGTAGCTCCTCTAGCTCTAACACACTGCGATTCAAGTCTGCATATCCTGGGCGTTACCCCTTCCCTTTTGCGGCAATACTCGTGGTTTCGAGTTAGGCATTGGCTTTTTGAACCATCCTATCTCCCTGTAACTTGTGGCTTGATTGCCTACCTTCAGGTGAAGGAGTGACAGAGAGGTTATTTCGTTCCTACCATTCATGTTTAGTTCCTTAGAGCGTGTCTCTCCACCGGAGGTATGGGTTGGTGCGCTATTTAGTTTTAAATCTAAATAGGTGATGCGATATCATGGTCATCAAATCCAGATATTCCCTACTCTTGCCGGATATTTCCAGCGCAGGGTTGTGAGTTTCTTCACATAGCTTATTACCCTGCTGAATATTTTCGATGGTTCAACGACACTTCGTTTGTTCTACTCATAGAACTATTGCTTGCGGTGTGTGCTTTCAGCAATTACCACATTGACCGCTTTAATCCCCGCTTTACAGATTTGATAATCAGTCTCTTCTGTAGGGTCTACCATTACTGGTAGTTTATTTGCTTTCAACCCCGCATCAGGGCGGAAGGACTCAGTGTATTATGTGGAGGGTTATATCTTTCGATTTTCCTTATCCTCGCTAATTATCTTTGCTTACGCTCAACTAGCTGTCTTCACCTTCATGAATGGTAAGTTATCATCTACTGAGGATTAAAGTGCGAACTCTACCCTTGCGGGTTACTCAATAAATGTCAGTTGTCCCCCTATTGCTAGGTTTAAACTGAACGAATCGCACTGACGCTATATTCATGCCCTTTCTGGCGGGGTGTGACGATCGAAAAAGTACCTTGCGGATCGTCTGCTGAGACAAAATATGCTTCGCTGGTGATTTTGCCGTTAGTTGTCAGGAAGATATAGCGATCGTCGCGGGATTTATCACAACCGACAAAAAATTGCGAATCCTGTTCTTCATAGATTAGCTCATCTCGATCTACAGGTTGCCCGACTGGATGGCGATAGAGCCGATCGGGGCGCAAATTCTCATCCAAAACGGTGTAATAGAAAGTCCGATTATCGTTTACCCACTCTAGTGAGTAGTAAGTATTGGCGATCGATTCTGGTAGTAACTCGCCTGTCTCTAGATTTTTGATTCGCAGCGTATATGTCTCCGAGCCATCGATATCTTCAGAATATGCCAGGAGTTGATGATTGGGACTGACGCTAAATGTGCCGAGCTGAAAATACGGCTGACCTTCTGCAAGCTGATTTTCATCCAAAATGATTTCTTCAGGACTATTTAGATCGCCGATTTTACGGCAGTGAATGGCGTATTGCTGACCCGCAGCCACTCTGGAGTAATAGTAATAGCCATCTTTTTTGACGGGTACGCTACGATCGTCTTCTTTGACTCGCGCTTTTAGCTCTTGAAATAAACTCTCCCTTAGTGCGGCGTGTGGTGCCAATACTTGCTCGGTATACTCATTCTCCGCTTTGAGATATTCCATGACTCCTGGCGCATCTTTGTCGCGGAGCCAGAAATAGTCATCGACAATAATATCCCCGTGAATCTCAGTCTGGTGAGCTAGCTTGGCTACGTGAGGCGGTTGCATAAGTAATTGACAGATAAACATCAGATCTACATTATCGATCGATTGAGTTCGATCGCGCCAAGATGGGGAGCTTGAAGATCTACATAGTTAAATTAGCTTTCTAATTCTTCACTGAAGAAGTTTTTTCTTGCCTTGTATGAAACCACCCTGCTATTCAAAATTATGAGTGGGTGTCTGAAAAGTCCAAAATACGCCCCCTAACCCCCAATTCTGGGGGAACCGGAATGGAAAGTCCCCCAGAATTGGGGGATTTAGCGGCGAACTGTGGCGAGGAAACCTCGCCATACAAGTTCGACAAGACAGGGGGCGGTCGGGTTGTCGATCGTACTTATCAGACACCCTCTGAGTGGGGGAATATTCGATCGTTACTGTAGATGATTCTAGGCTAGGCTATTTTAGCCTGTTACGAGATTTGGGATTGGAGAATTTCGCCATTCTGCGTTCTCCCCGATCGCAACTTGATGGTTACAATTCTACAAATGTAGTTGAGAAATTCAGACATCGGATGACCAGAGGATTACTGATGGTAATAGCTGTCACAGTAGGAGTCCTAACATTGATATAATTTTAGTTGGGTTTGGCGAATTTTAACCCTTCGGATGGGTAGTCAATTAATACGGGCATTTGTCACGATTTTTTAAATTGATGAGGAACTTTCAATCGATTATGAGCTTCTTCCGTCGTAAATCAGTTCTGTGGTTACTTGGGATCTCACCCGTTATCGTCGGAGCTATGTTTTTCAGAGCAAATTCTGAATCCTTGGTGAGTAGAGATAGCTTTCGCCCCTACGATTTTAATCGAGATCCTTGGCTAACCAGCTTTAAGAATAAGTATCAAAAAGCTCTTGCTAGAAAGGAACCTTGGGTTGCCGATCCGATCGCAATTGCCTTGAGAGTCGCAGGCTTCCCTAATAGTGATGGCACGACTCCCAATGAAATTTATGCCTACTACCAAACCCAAACCAAAATGACCGCCATAGTTAGAAGCTTTGGTTTGGAAGATGATTCGGTGTCAGCTGAAGAAATAAAAGTCGATCTAGTCTACCGATCTCAACGGTGGGAAATCGACTGGGCTGGGGGAAGATGGAAATGCCAATCGGGACGAGGAGCGTTTCCTGCTTTAGAGTTAGGGGGGTGGCAAAATACACTCTGTTCGTAATGCTTATTCTTGCGTTAAATTCATCAGTTGATTGGGTCTCAATACTCGGTCAACGAAGTACAAGTTGTTGCGTTCTCTCAATCCTTCCCGATTTCATGTGAATTATTCAAATTAGGACTATCGATCGCATTAGTACTCAGTTTGAACATGCAAAAATCTCCACCGAATCGATCTAAATTTGTCTATGCTTCCGCTGTCAATTCATGCTCCTTTTTCACCCGCCAAGCCGTCTGGGCACCCAACTTTCCAGCTTTGACAAATACCCAACAACCACGCTGAAAAGATTCACTACCGTGAGGACAAGTTGGTTGTACGCCAATGAGGTGATGGATCTCGGTACTAGTCAACACCCAATTTCCCGCGTGGGCACGTTCCAGAGTTTCCATATACCAGAGTGGATCTTTGGGAGGCTGGGGCACAGCCAAGGTTTCACTGATTTTGGTCAATGCTCCGGCGATGGTTTCCAAATGACGCTCGATCTGTCGTTCGAGCGCGTCATCCGGCTGCGGTGGGGTAAGAACAAGATCCTGAATTGGGGCTGGTGGCGTGGGTGTTATTGGCGGTTGTTCGGATAATGGCAGTGGTTCGGAACTAGTTGGAACGGGCGGCTGCGTCGGTTCGTTACAACTAGTTACGCATCCAGTTCACTCGGTGCTGGTGGACTGGGCTGGGTAACTGATGAAGGGAAGGGAAAAGAGACCG
>JBBRVB010000112.1:0-10483 GCA_038247275.1 Chroococcales cyanobacterium | reverse complement strand
TCGTGGCGTTTTCCATAATAAATAACCGCGCTAGCTTGTCATATACACCTGCGCCAATATACTGAGGATACGTGTGCAATCGACTATAAACCCAAATTAATTCGTCGCCATAAAAGATACGGACATCTTGAAACATACTCTTGCACTTAGACTTGAGCGAATTCCCCGCCTCTAAAGCATCTGTCCATCGCTCGAACTGGCGATCGTAATCTTTTGTAAATACTCTAAACATGAAAGTTGCGATCGATGATTATTGATGCGTAGATCCTGACGATCTCACTTACTTGTTAGTTATACCTGAACTGGTCTCAAAAAGATCGATTGCCGGCTACCTGGCAATTCTAGTATGCTGAGAGTAATACTCGACACAGCCAACATTCGCGATTGCCGATGGCACACTCGATCGATATACATCACCTCTGACCCATCATCTAGCCAAACCATGTCTCTATTTCGTCCACTGATCTCCGCCCTCCTAGTCTTAATTTCCGTCTTCGTCGTGAGTTGTGGCGATGGTACTCAAGCAAAGGCTCCCACTTATAGTGCTGCACAACTAGCCCAAATTCAATCCTATAGTAAAAATGTGAGCGCGATTAGCGATCGACTCCCAGAACTCGCCACTCTCATTGAAAACCGGGATTGGAATAATGTCAAATCTTTCATCCACGGCCCTTTAGGCGATATCAGAACTCGGATGTCTGGTTTATCCAGAGAATTATTACCAGGTACCAAAGAGCAAGCTCTCGCAATCGGTAAAGAGATCTTTACCCATCTCAACAAAATCGACGAAGCCGCTAACAGTAATGATTATAAAATCGCCATCCGCAACTATGGTGAAGCGATTAAGGATTTGCAAAGTTTTCAGAAACTGATTCCATCAGCATAATTAGATTTTGAGCATTACCGGATCGGGGTATGAACTGCCATCAAAATCATCGGGTAGGCGTAATTCATAAATTGCCCCTACCCGATGATTTTGAGAAATTACGGCTAGTTCACTGTCAACTGTCAACTAATTTAAATGTCTAACAATATTAGTATTATCGGCTGCGGCATTATTGGCGCGACAATTGCTTACGAACTGAGTCGATCTACTAATGACTGTGAGATCGATGTCTATGACAGCCAACCACCAGCCCATGCAGCAACAGGCGCAGCTCTAGGGGTATTGATGGGCATTATCTCGCAGAAAGTCAAAGGACGCGCGTGGAACTTCCGTAGAGATAGTATTCGCCGTTATCAAACCCTAATTCCCGAACTCGAACAGGCGACTAGATTAAAAATCGCTCACAATTCTCAGGGGATTGTCAAACTATTACCGCCGGAAGAAGATCTGAGCAAATGGACGCAATTGGCTACTACCCGCCACGAGCAGGAGTGGGAATTAGCATTGTGGAATTCCCGCCAAATTAGCACCAATTTACCCCAAATTAATCGACAATTCGCAGGTACCGCCGTTTATTCACCCCAAGATTTGCAAGTCGATCCAGTTGCCCTCACCAATGCCCTGGTCGCTGCGGCGAAGCTCAATGGCGTGAATTTTCATTTCGATCGATCGATCGATTCAATTGAGGCAGATCGCCCCGATTCCTGCGATCTTTTGACTGCCGATCTACCGAGTATTACTAGCGATCGAGTCATCGTGACGGCAGGTTTGGGTGCGACGAGCTTACTCGCGCCACATGCCCCAATTGAGATTCAACCCGTGTTGGGGCAAGCCTTTGAGATTCGGTTGTCTCAGCCATTGGGCAACCCCGATTTTCAACCAGTAATTGTCAGTGAAGATGTCAATATCGTCCCTTGTGGGGGTAATGATTATTGGGTGGGTGCATCGGTGGAATTCCCTGTGGATGGGGTGATGGTAGCAGATCCAGCATGTCTAGAGCGCATCCAACAAATCGCATTCGCCACCTGCCCCGATTTGGCTAAAGGGGAGATTATCCGCACCTGGCAAGGATTACGCCCGCGTCCCAATCATCGCCCAGCTCCAGTAATCGATCGAGTCGGCAAGAATCAGCGGATCTTAGTTGCCACGGGACACTATCGCAATGGTATTTTACTCGCCCCAGCGACAGCGCGAATTATTGGGGATATGTTATTAGTTTAAATCCGAAATCAAATTCCTGAAATTAAAGGTAGGGGTAATTCATGTTACCCAAGTGCAGGGGTTGAAAGCCCCCACCTTTAGGTGGATTGTTTTTGCGGAGTCTTTGCGGACGGGTTTCCCGTCCATGCAAAAGACCCAAGCAAGGCAGTTGCTCAAATCCCTAGCCTAAAAACTTCGCTGTCAACTGTCAACTGTCAACTGTCAACTTTTACCCCTCCCTTTAATTACGAGAGATCTCGAATATTCTCAACTAATCGTCAACTTTGCTACCTGGGGAATTTTACCAGCCAATCCGGTCATTAATCTCAGTGCGAGGTATTTAAAAACCGGAATCCGATCGAGTAATAATAGTCCAAATCGGCGGATAATGACGATCGGCAGGATACTAGTTGAGAACATCCGATCGAGAAAATCGGTAAAGGCTAAAATTACCCAATTTTCTGGTTTGCGCCAGTTGGCATACCGTTTGAGGACGGCTTTACTGCCGATATCCTCTCCGGCTTGATGTGCGGCGACTAAAATCTCTGCTAATGCGGCTGCATCCCTAATGCCCAGATTCATGCCTTGCCCAGCGACGGGATGACAACAGTGTGCGGCATCGCCAATTAATGCTAATCTTGCGGCTGTATATTGCTTGCTCTGCATCAGCTTGACCGGAAATAACCACCGTTGAGAGTCGAGTGCCAATTTACCTAATAATCCGCCCGTGCAGTGTTCTAATTCTGTGAGAAATTCATTTGCAGGTAGATCGCGCAATTTCTCAGCTTGTTGGTGGGGGACTGTCCAGACCACCTGACAACGACCATCGGCTAATGGTAACACGCCGATCGGCCCAGCATACCAAAATCGCTCGTAGGCGACGTTTTGGTGGGGCTTTTCGGGGACGACAGTTGCCGTGATGCATGATTGCCAGTAGTTCCAGCCAGTGGTTTCAATGCCAGCTTGCTCTCTGAGTGCGGATTTTGCACCGTCAGCAGCAATTACCAGACTGGCGCGAATTTTTAGCGGTGCATCGGTAGTTTGGACGGTGATTTCTGCCCCAGTATCCGTATAGTCTACTGCGACTACTTGAGCGGGACACATGACGGTAATATTCGGGGCTGTTTGCAATTTGGTTTGCAGCGCGCTCAGTAGCACTTCATGACTGGCGGCATAACCCAAGGTGTCTGTACCCAAGTCTTGCGGGTACATTTTTACCACCCCAGTATAATCAGCATCAGAGATCTGAATTTGGCTAAATTGAGTAACTTGAGGTAAAACTTCTTTCCAGATGTCTAAGCCCTCAAAGATCTGTCCTGAGAGCATCGAGAGGACGTAGGCTCTACTCTTGGTTATCGATACCGATTGGGCTTGAGCTTCGATCGAGACTACTTTCAATCCCGAATTTTGGAGGGCGACGGCGAGGGTATTGCCAACGATCCCACCGCCGACGATCGCCAGATCGTATGTTAGTTGTAGTGAACCTGGATCTAGATTAGCCGCGTCCAGCTTCAGTCGATCGCCACTTTTAGGACGGATTCCCTGTGTGCGCTGCGGTGTTGGTGCTGCTACTGGAACGGAAACATCTAGACGTGACATACTGGCTAGGAGTAATCGATATACGTTGTATTAACTTTTATTATGACGCTTTTGGCTCGATCGGTCGAGGCACAGTGGTGGCAATGATGCCATTTGATTCACTGCCTCGATCGATGCAAATGCCTCCATCGCATAAATGGGGACACTTTCAATACGGTTCGGTTAAGACAAAAATGCAAGGTTTTTGAACGAGAGAATAAGCTGTTCAGCCTCTAATTTGGGGTCATGAGGAGCTTATCCGAACCGTATTGGGGACACTTTACTTTGTTACCAAAGTTAATTTTCCACAATTCGATCGCCGTTACGAATTGGCGTTAATAGTTGACAGTTGACAGCGAAGTTTTTAGGCAGGGGCTTAAATCCCCTGCCCATCGGTTATTTGGGTAGACTAGTGGCTGGAGTGGTAGTTGCAGCAGGAGCAACAGTCTTTTTCATGGAGCCAGTTGTCGGCTTTTTAGTTTTCTTGGTTTTGGGCTTGGTTTGAGTGGTGGCGATGGATACGGTCGAGACGTGAGATCCGGTATGATGAGCAGACGCAGTAGTCGCTAAAGTTATCAGGCTCAAAGGGGATAAGACTACAGCACCGAGCGTGATTGTTTGAATTAGTTTACGCATGAAATTCTGCTAATTTGGAGATGTTCTACCTGAATAATTTAGTCGAGTTATCTAATTCGACTTGGAATTATCTTAACATCAAAATTATGTAGTTGTTAAAGATGTGCGATCCAATGTCAGCTTTAGAGCGCGATCGCGCTGATTATTTTAAGAGGCAAATACCGATCTAAATCTATGACAATGCTCAATAAATCGAGTAGATAAATCCGGTCTATTCCCGAAGTGTAGATGGGTATAAGCAGCCTGAGCATTGTATTTGTACCAGCCTTCAGGTGCGAAAGTCGATTTGGATTCATAGCCCTGAAGATTATATAAAGGTGTGGCTGGTAGATCGATTAGAGTAGAACGGTGGAACTCATGCCCCCACACTCGATCGCCAATCTTTCCCATCAAGCTATCTTGTAAAAGTGTCAATTGCCGATAACCGAGGGTTAATTTTTCCCCCATCACTGCTGTCGTGGGAAATATCCCGACCATTGGCTGAGATCGATCGTCAAAATCAACAATTCGATCGCACAAATACATCAAGCCCCCACATTCAGCATAGGTCGGCATCCCCGCGACAATTGCCGCTTTGACAGCAGATCTAGCTGACTGATTGGCGGCAAGCGTCTCAGCAAAGACTTCGGGAAATCCACCCCCAAAATACAATCCCTGAATGTCTGGTGGTAGTTGCAGATCGGTTAATGGACTCCACTCGACTAATTCGGCACCAGCCGCTCGGAGGATGTCGAAATTGTCTGCATAGTAAAAATTAAATGCCGCATCTTTGGCAACGGCGATCCGCACTTTTGGAGAGGTTGGGGGGGTAAACACTGGACTACGAACCATCCCATTCGCCCCAACAGATTTACTCGCCAGTAAAGGTAATAATCGTTCCCAATCAAAACAAGTCTCGCCAACGTGGGCAAGCCGATCGAGTGTAGCATTGAGATCGGTTAATTCTCCCGCTGGAATCAGCCCTAAATGTCGATCGGGGATCTTCAGGTCATCTCTGCGTCTGAGTACGCCCAAGATGGGTAGATGAAGCACCGAGAGGGCAGCAGTGAGTAGTTCGAGATGCCGATCGCTACCGACTTGATTGAGGATCAGACCGGCAATCTGGACTTGGGGGTCAAAAGTCCGATAACCATGCGCGATCGCGGCGATCGATCGCGAAGTACTACTACAATTGAGAATTAAGACAACTGGCACATTTAATAGTTTGGCAACCTGCGCCGTACTCCCTGCATCCGTTGTCCCCGATGCACCATCAAATAAGCCCATCACCCCTTCAATCAGGGCGAAATCTGCGGTCTGACTGTGTTTCTCGAAGCATTGCCGGACATAAGTTTCGGAAGTTAAAATCGGATCGAGATTCCGACAGGCTCGCCCCGTTACATACGCGTGAAACATCGGATCGATATAATCCGGCCCGACTTTAAAGGATTGTACCGTCTGTTGTCTGCGCCTGAGGGCAGCAAGCAGGGCTAAGGTGACTGTGGTTTTACCCACTCCACTGCGTTCTCCAGCAATCGCGATCGACATGATTTAGGGGTAAGGGGTAAGGGGTAATGGGTAATGGGTAATGGGTAATGGGTGGCGTTTCAGTTGCGATCTTTACTCCCTCAATATAAAGCTACAAACTATCGATCGGCAGATCTACCTCAATGCAAGTAATCTCGTTCAACAAGAGATCGATCGTCGGTGATGCTGTTGTGATGCAAAGCAACTGGAGACAAGCCGATCGAGAGTGGCATTCTGGATCGCATCTAGAAGTACAATCGCAACGTCAGTATTTAACAACTCTCGCTCGTCTCGATCGCTTATTAACGATCCAAAGCATTTAGCAATTTGGTGAGAGCGATCGGATCGATCGAGTAAAAGAAACTAGTTGACAATTTATTGATTTGACGCGGACTTTAGTTCGTATGATGTTCGTGCTGTTCTACGGGAGTTTCAGCTAACTCAACGAGTACTTTATCTACTCTTTTACCATCCATATCAACGATTTCAAATCGCAAACTGCGCCATTCAAAATATTCTCCTGAAGTCGGAATTTTGCCCAACTGCATAATCGCAAAACCGCCGAGGGTATGGTAATTACCGCGATCGATCGCGTTTTCAGGAATATCAAATTGTTCGAGTAATTCCTCGATCGATAGCATTCCATCCAAGAGCCAGGAACCATCTTCGCGCTGAATAATTTGGGGTTCTTCGGGTTCTTCATTAAAGTCGGTAATATCACCGAAAATCTCTTCAAAGAGATCGTGCATGGTGACTAAACCTTGGATCACGCCATATTCATCGACTACCATCGCAATGTGGGTGCCGAATTTTTTGAATTGTTCGAGGACTTTTAAGCCGCGCGTACTTTCAGGGATAAATAGTGGTTGAATCAAGGAGGCGGTGAGATTGATTTCTTCACCTTTGAGGGTTTGCGAGAGCAAGTCGGCGACATGCACGACACCGAGGACGCGATCGAGTTCGCCTTCACATACGGGTAACCGGGAATAATCACTATCGATAATTTTGTCGCGGGTAATGGCGACTCGATCGTTGATATCAATCCAGGTAATATCTGGGCGGGGAGTCATGAGGGCACCGATTTTGAGATCGCCCAAACTCAATACACCTTGAACCATATCTTGCTCGGACTCCTCAAACATCCCGGTTTCGGTACCCTGCTCGATTAGCACTTTGATCTCTTCTTCTGTCACCTCTGGCTGAGTGGAACGTTTGATGCCAAATAGCTTGACGACAAAGTTGGTAGAATGGCTCAACACAAAAATCAATGGTGTCGATAGCCGCGCCAGAAACTCGATCGGTTTAGCGACAAAACTCGCAATCTTTTCAGGACTATTGAGCGCGATTTGTTTGGGCACCAATTCAGCGATGACAATTGTGAGATAAGTAATGACTGCGATTGCCAGAATCGAGGCAATTGGTTCGCTATATTGACGTGGTAAGAATGTTTCCAGTTGGGGTGCCAGCAGTCTAGAAATCGCACTCTCCCCCCGCGCACCAGAGAGAATCGCCATCAAGGTAATTCCCACTTGGACTGTGGGTAAAAAGCGATCGGGTGTCATCGCCAAGCCCAACGCAATTCCAGCACGCCTGTC
The DNA here is from genome assembly GCA_038247275.1 of Chroococcales cyanobacterium. Classification (GTDB taxonomy): domain Bacteria; phylum Cyanobacteriota; class Cyanobacteriia; order Cyanobacteriales; family Chamaesiphonaceae; genus Chamaesiphon. The sequence continues at coordinate 3,082 of JBBRVB010000112.1, read as the reverse complement.
GCCCTGGTTTGCTGATTGTTGCAGTCTAACTTTTCGTGCTGAAACGATCGCCATCTCGGACATGACGAATAGCGCATTGACTAAAATCAGGACGAAAACCAGCAATAATTCCGCAGTTAGGGACATGAAACCAAGAATGAAGGATGTCTGAAATACTCTCTTCTAGTGTACTTGCTTCAGGTGGGGATCTAGTGAGCTGTCAGTTTATCCTTGCCCCAAATCCTTTCGGCAATGGCGAGGATGGCAAATTGGGGTAGGGCTAAGGCTCTGCGCCACCGGCTGGGTTCTTGGGCAATCCGATACATCCATTCTAAATCGAGATTGCGGATATATTGTGGGGCGCGATTTTTCACGCCAGACCAGACATCAAAACTCCCACCTACTCCAATCCAGATCGCCTGGGGACATAGATGAAAGTTATCTCTGATCCAAATTTCTTGGCGGGGCATTCCCAATGCTACTAGGATGATTTTTGGTTGAGTAGTCTGGATCTGGTGCAATAATTTGGATTTGGCTTCAGCATCGATATAACCGTGTTCGATCCCGACTATATTTAGCCCAGGTAATTCAGTCTGCCACTTTTGAGCCGCTTGCTTGACGATCTCCGGTTTGCCCCCATAGAAAAATACTGGGTAGTTGTGCTCTGGTGTGCCTGCCAAGCGGAGTAGATCTTCACCCAGATCGATACCAGCATAGCGGGGTTGCTCGACACTATGCAATCGCAATGCCATGATAATCCCCGAACCATCGGGAGTAACCAGAGCGGCATTAGCAATAATGGTCGCTAGTTCGAGATCGTGACTTGCCTGCATCACAATCTCCGCATTCATCGTCACAACATGAGTACCGATCCCGGCACGCAACCGATCGATCAGCCACGATACATAGTCACTTGATAGGTGTACGGGTTGCCCGAGAATCTTGAATTGTGGTAGCGGTGTAGATACGAGATCGGACATGGAATTCGCAGAGTAATTTGATGATGTGTTCGTCGTCACGGCAGAAAATCGCTGCTCGAAAGCAGATTGCTAAATAGAATGGATCGCGCCAACAGCTAAATAGATCGCCCAGATCTTAAGTATCATTGAGTTGAGAAAGCAACCACTCATCTACTGGTTGTCCATCTTTGCGTCGGAGTGCGATTTCGATCGCGACTACTTCTCTAGAACCTACTGGTGCAGGCTTTTTTGTAAAGATAATATCATATTCAGACGGCAGTTCGTTGCGCTGTTTGAGCCAATCCTCTACTTTAGTTTTAGCAAATAAAGATTGACCACTTTCAAACATGCGACTAATTTGGAGTTGGATACTGTGAGGATTATGTTGTGACATTTGGTTGGGGGCTAAAGTTGAAGTTTGAGGTTGAGGTGACTGAGATCGTGGGTGATAATGTTACTAGTGCCCTAAAATCAAACCACATTCCCTAGACTAATTTTACCCATTCTCACACCGATCGATGATATTTATTGGATTTGTTTGCTGTTTGGCTCTCTATGTTGCTTGTAATTTGGGTGCCAATGATGTTGCCAACTCGATGGGTACTTCGGTTGGCTCAAAAGCAATTACGCTCAAACAAGCGATCGTCATTGCTGGCAGCTTAGAATTTACAGGTGCGGTACTATTTGGGCGACAAGTATCTTCGACTCTAGCAATTAGCATTGCCAATCCAGATTTATTTATCAGTCAACCGCAGACATTATTACTGGGGATGATTGCGGTACTGATGAGCTGTGGCTTGTGGTTGCAGATTGCCACTGCCAAAAATTTGCCGGTGGCTTCTTCTCACGCTGTTGTCGGCGCGATCGCCGGATTTAGTTGGGTCGCTGCTGGCGCGAATGCGGTAAAATGGGCGGCACTAGGCTCGATTTCGCTAGCATGGGTAGTTACGCCACTGGTAAGTGGGACGGTAGCTGCGGGCTTATATTTACTGATTAAACGATCGATTCTGGAGCAAGCGCAACCACTGATTCAACTCGATACTTGGATGCCCTGGTTATCGCTGATTTTAGTGGGGGTATTTGGCGTAATCGTCTTACCGACTGTTGTCGCCACTTTACCGGCGGACTTTTTACCCGCTGTACCCCGGCATGATTTTTCGCTGGGATTGGGTGGGTTGGCGGCACTGGCAATTACGTTGGTAGGTTGGCGGCGACTGGGAGCTGAAGCGGTAGCGGTTGGTACTACCGAAGTCCAGACAGTTGTGGAGCGTCAATTGGCGAGATTTCAATTGCTGAGTGCTGGCTGTGTGGCATTCGCACATGGTTCCAATGATGTGAGCAATGCGATCGCGCCATTAGCCACGATTTTGTATATTCACCGTACTGGTACCGTGCCACAATCGAGTTTAGAAATCCCCCTGTGGGTGCTAGTCCTCGGCGGAGTGGGCATTGTCACGGGTTTAGCCATTTGGGGCAAACAAGTCATCGCCACCATTGGCGAAGGGATTATCAAGCTCGAACCGAGTAGCGGATTTGCCGCAGAACTCGCCACCGCCGCCACGATTTTGATTGCTTCGAGTCAGGGGTTACCCGTCTCGACTTCTCACGCTCTCGTCGGTGCTGTCGTGGGCGTAGGCGCGGTCAAAAATTGGCGATCGCTCAGTCTCGATACGCTCAAATCGATCGGGTTAGCTTGGATTGTGACGATTCCGATCGCGACACTCTTGAGCGCGGGCATATTCAGTGGACTTCGTTACTTTTTGCTCTAGAGTGTGCAACTAAAGTGATGATATCTTGCTGACTTCTTGAAGAAATCGGGGATCTGATATTTATTCAATCCACAAATTTGTAAATCGATCGACACTCCAGCCAACTAACCCTAAAACTTGCCCATCACCAATTTCCACAATTCTTTGACAACCATCGTGACGCTCGATCGCATCCACCGCAAAAAACTTACTTTTAATTCGACGCGCACATTCTCGAACTATATCTGGAATGTCTGCATCTGGTGATGCGGCAAACGAGCGACCGTTAATCACAAAATAGCGATTGCCACCTCTCAATCCTGTATAGATTTCTAAGATCGATTGGGATGAGAATTTGGGAATATGTAAGCTACGATCGATCTCGATTTAGCTATA
>JBBRVB010000111.1:0-10616 GCA_038247275.1 Chroococcales cyanobacterium | reverse complement strand
TTCAGTCTGTTCACCTTGTTTTTGTCGATGGCATTAAATCTCGGATTCAGCTCACCAGCAGGCAAACCCTGATTTTGCAGTTCCTTGGTTCTTCTTCTCAACGATATTATTTTTTATCCTAAATAACCTGCTGAATGTAGGCTATATTCTTCAACGATTTCTAAAGTTTCCAAACCAAAATAGGCGACGATTCGTTTGGCGGTGACTGGCCCAACTCCCTTAATCAAACCACTGCCTAGATATTTCTCAATTCCCGTCAGGGTGGCTGGTTTAGTCTCGGTGTATTGGGCGACTTGAAACTGTTGTCCGTATTGAGCGTGTTCGCGCCAAGTGCCCTGGAGTTGAAGGGTTTGTCCGGCTTGGATGTTGGCGAAATTGCCGACGATCGTAATTAGTTCGTGACATCGCGGGGCTTGCAACCGAGCTACTGTATAGCCAGTTTCTTCAGAATTAAAGGTAATCCGCTCGATGACTCCGGTGAGGGATTCCTGGGGTAGGTTTGAAACTGTCGATACTGAAGTGGGATTAGTCAAGACAGCGTGAGTCTGGTTAGTTGAGACTTGAATGCGTACTCTTGTACTCAATTATAACATTAATCTCGCTCAAAGCACACGAGAAAATAATTTACCATGCGCTAAACTAGAAAGCAATCGCCCTAGCTCGAACAACCTGATGACACAGGATCTCCCGACCACCAACATTTTTCCTACTCCCCCATCTATTGTCTCTAGTGCTGAGGCACAACATCTGTGGTCGGAATTCCTACAACTGAAAATCTCAGCCAACACTCAGCATACTTACGCTAAAGCAATTGCGGACTTCTACCAGCGGATGTACAATTGTGCCGTCTCTCCATCCGCTTTAGGTCGATTTTTATCTCTGTCGCAGAACGAGGCGGTGTATCAGGTCGTGCGTTATCGTGCCTTACTCATCGACGCGAAATTAGCTTCCAGCACGATTAATACGCGGTTATCCGCACTCAAGTCCTTAGTCAAATATGCCCATCAGTCGGGACAATGCAGCTTCAATCTCAGCGACGTGTCAGGGTTGAAAGTTGAGGGATACCGAGACACTACAGGCATTGCACCCCAGGGTTTCAAAGAGATCGTGAGTTTAGCAGATCGCTCGACACTCAAAGGCATTCGAGATTACGCCATTCTCAGACTACTCTGGGATAACGCGCTCAAACGCGGCGAAATCTCTAAGTTGAATGTAGCAGATTTCGACCCCTTGGGCAGACTGGCAATTGTAGAGAAGGGGAAAATTCAGAACAGTCCCATCGCTCTCGCTCCAGCTACCACGAGAGCGATCGACGATTGGTTGGCAGTTAGAAGCAATTGTCAGCCATCAGATCCACTCTTTATCAGCTTGGATCGCTGCCACCCAGGACATCGACTCGATGGCAGTAGTATTTATCGGTTAGTGCGACAGTTGAGTTCCAGTGCGGGAATAGACTCAGTGATGTCGCCGCACCGCGTCAGACACAGTGCAATTACCGCCTACTTGGATGCCAGTGAAGGAAATATTCGTGGCGCACAGGGATTGAGCCATCATGCCAATCTTAATACCCTGAGTAGATATGACGATAATCGGCATAAATATCAAGAACAAGCTTCTAATATTTTGGCAGATTTGGTTTGAGTCTGCTCTAGTTGCTGAAGATTTCAGTAATTTGGGATTAGTCAAAATTCGGATAAATTTGCGAGCTTTTCGCTCGAAAACCTCAAAATTCAGGAATAGCCTCTAACCCCGATCTAGTATAAACTCTGGAGAAAACATCTACCGCTAATACATCTTAGCGGTATATTTAAAGAAGCCCCGCAAAGCCTGAAGATTTTTCAGCGAAAGATGTCGAGTCCGAAATATTCTAAATTACTCAGATTATCGCTCGCCAAACTACTCCCAAATTTCACGGCGTGCAGCTATGGATCGACTTACTACTTCAATCACTACCACAACCACTTTCGTCCTCGATGCCAATGAATTAATTAGGGTATTTACCAACTTCCTCCAATTCGATGTGGCATCAGGTGGTGCTAGTGCCGAAACCATCCGCACCTATTGGTGCGAAGCGAAACAGTACTTGCTCTGGTGTGAGGTCAATCAACTCCAACCCCTAACTGTGACGCGGGATGCGATTAAAATTTACCGCCACTATCTGGTCGAACAAAAATACAAACCCGCTACCATTTCCCTGAAACTCGTGACTATCAGTCGGATGTACGATGCGGCGATGGAGTATGGACTGATCTCTCAAAACCCGGTCTGGGGCGTAAAAGCACCCAAACGACGCGGCGATCCGGCTGACTCGATTACTTATCTCACCGCAGCGGAGGCTGAGACCCTTCTTCAGGCTCCACTGGCTAAATCTACGCCAATAAAAGTCCTTCGCGACCGCTTCTTGTTGGGGTTGATGGCATTGGAGGGGGTAAGATCGATGGAAGTTTATCGGGCGAATGTGGGCGATATCGTGCGCTCTCCCACGGGTGTGGGGATTACCGTGATGAGTAAGCGACAACAACGAGTCGTACCGTTGATTCCTGACTTGGTGGATTTACTAGACCGTTATTTACTCGCCAGGAGACAGGCTAAATTTAGCACTACCGCTCTGACTCCGCTATTTATCAATCTCCATCATCCGCGCCATCACATCGACCCAGACCGGGAAGATCGTCGTCTCTCCAGACGGGGGATTAGATTTGTTGTCGATAGTTATCTAACCGAACTCAACCTCAAGCATGGGGATGGACGGACTCTCTCAGCCCACTCATTGCGGCATACAGCGGGGACTCTCGCAATTCAAAATGGGGCATCGTTGCGGCAAGTCCAGGATCTATTGGGTCATGCCGATCCGAAGACCACGGCGATTTACACCCACATTGGCGACAGGTGGACGAATAATCCGGCTCTCAAGCTGGGAATCAACCTCAATCCCGAATAGAGGTCGAGCGCATCTACAGCAGTCGGAGCGAGGAAATAATCGGGTCATCAACACCCTCGCAGAATTTGCGATCTAAGTGAACTACTTAAACCTCAAAAATATGTCAGAGCGACCGTCAAAACGAGATAATTATGTGATTACTCCAGACAGCTATATTACGACCGCCTTGCGGCGCGCTTGCGCGTTCGGCAATCATCAATCCCAAAGCGGAAATTATCTTGGTGCCTTAGCTGCTTATGACTGCGCCGTGCGACTCGATCCTAGTTATGCCAGAGCCTATAACTATCGCGGTTCGTTCAAGTATGCGAATTTGGGAGATATCCAGGGTGCGCTGGCAGACTTCGACCTAGCTATTCACTTCGATCCCGACTACGCCGTTGCTCATGCCAATCGTGGTTTGCTTAGGTATCAACAATTAGGTGACATTCCTGGTGCCTTAGCCGACCTCAATCTATCGATCGTGCTTAACCCCCGCGATGCTTCGGTGTATACTACGCGCGGTTTGATTAAATATGCAGAGCTAGGCGACATCGAATATGCTCTGGCTGATTACGATCTGGCGATCGAGATCGACCCTACCCCTCATTTGTCACTCTCGCTAAAGAGTGAAATTAGCCAAGCTCACTATTTAGCTTCCTGATTGGGTTTTGAGGTCGATTTTCTAACATTTTAGAATTGGGGTGGTTGAAAATTGAAACTGTTAGTAACTAAGCTGCCGATCGATTGAGCAAGGCTGGTTCTATCGATCGAATGTAATTTTAGATCTTCCAGAGTGACAAATGAGGGCTACCTTTGCTGCTGCCTACAACTGTCGCGGACTGCTCAAAAATGTCAAATTGATGGATATTGCTGGTGCCTTAGCCGATTACGATCTGGCGATCGAGCTAAATTCGACCTTATCTGAGGCTTTCTATAATCGCGGTACGCTCAAGCATAGAGAACTTGGCGATCCGATCGGGGCATTGGCTGATTACGACAGCGCGATCGCTCTCGATCCCAATCTGGCTGCTGCATATTTCGTGCGGAGTTTGCTCAAACGCAATCTCCTGGATGACGTTTTAGGGGCAGCACGCGATCGCCATCGGGCGAACGCTCTCGATCCCGATCTGAGAGTTAACTAATTTGTTGGGCGGCATAGCCGCATTTAAACGAGGTAGCACAAGTGAAGATTGTGCTACCTCGTTTATTTATCTGGAGCAATCATGGACATCGAAGCCGATTTACCCACCGACCAGTCGCCCGAATCCTCAGCATATTTGCAATTCTTGGAAAGCTTGATGTTGGATCGCCAGGAATACTACCAATCTGACGCGCAGTATTAATACCAACCCCTTAAAATCACGATCGATAAATCTTTGAACGCTCGCGATTTTCAAGACAAACTCGCTCATTTTAATGGATCGGAAAAAATATCTGAATATTAAGGGTGTAAAAATATGGGTGTGAATTAGACTCTTTACACTCAGCGATTGAACTTTTGTATTGACTGTATATTACCACGACAAAAGGTTAATCGGCAAGCAGAACTTAGACAAACATCAAGCCAGCAAATTAACTGCTGGCTTTTTCTATTGCTTAACAAAGTCATCAATACTCATTCTCTTGAAATTGTATCGAGCTTAACCATTAAACTATGAAAGTACTACCATCAAATTGCTTGGATTGTCCGCTAGCACGTCCACTTTATACCAATCGCTTCTCCTGTGGAAATAGCCCAAATAAAGTAGTACGCGCTCATTATCTCAGTACCGCCGAGTGCCACAATGCCGTGCGCCACTCCCCCCACCTCTATTTTCAACCGTTACCGCTGCCCGATCTCCAAGGTCTAGATCCTGAGTCGGTTTGCGATCGTCTCCACTTGAACTTGAATTGGCTCGATGTTTATGATGACGCGCCAAGAGCAAAAGACGGGGAGATTGCCATCGAAGTTTGTCACTATGACTTACGCATCGGTTATCTACGCCGCTCTGCCGATCTCTACTATTGCGATCGACTATTCAATGTCCGATCTCCCGATCCTTATTGGCTAGCGTTGCATTTGATTCATCCCGATTATCTGTACCAAGTTCCTGATGAGATCTTAGTGGCTCGATCCTTCGCCCCCGAATACTTTTAGTTCTTTGACGGTTCCGAGTAATTACTTGGAACTGCTATCTTTTTCTTTCACTTTCTACCCAAGTCTATCGAAATCAGACAAAAAAGCACCGATCCTAATATCGGTGCTTTTTTATATGTCTGGATGTCATCGGCAAAGCCGAATTTAGATGAGCGTTTTGTAGCTCATCTCAATCTTTAGACTTCCAGGAGAAATCAATATGTTCGCACATTTAACCTCTGCATATCGCCACTTCACTTGTCTGCGTTCTGGTGAATTTGAATCTCGTCAATTTTCAATTGGTGAAGCACTTCTCGAAGTTTATTACGAATTCTTTGCTTGATTTATCGACTCTCATTTGCTAGCAAACAATTAGGAAAAAGCACCAATAACGTTATTGGTGCTTTTTTAATGTCGATCGACCTACTGTAATCGCTCTATCAATACGAAACTATGCCGCATCTTAATGATAATTTACCAACTCCCCAGTTGCCCGAATCAATAGAATACCTGGATTTTTTAGAAAGCTTGATGCTCGACCGCCAGGACTACTACCAATCCGATTCTCAATACTAAATTTATGAACAGACAATACTTAAATGCAGAGCAATTCCAAGCCGATCTCGCTCAATTCAATGGCTCGGAAAAGTCATATTATCGCGATACACCTTTAGGACGTATCGAGTATACAGATGAAATTCGCTATCTCCAACAAAACGGCTGTCTGTGGATAGTTGATGCGATTGCTAGCTATCAAACTCCACAGTTTAAAGCAGCAGACGATCGACAGTTTTGGAAATTACGAGTAAATCTCGATACTCATTCAGCCGATCTGATTTGTGATGACGGTAATGGGAACATTCGGATGACTCAAGGGATTGAGTTAACCGACTTTCCACTAAGCGAACTCCACATCTATGTCGAAATTACCGACCGTGTATTTCTGTGTTTAATGTCCGAGTATTAAGTGCGAATTCATAGTTTTATAGCTTGCAAATCCCTCGATCTGCAAGTTATTTTTTTGAGCTTTTCGGCAAAGCCGCATCCATTCGACTGATTCATTTCGTGTCGGGCGACCCGACACGATACCTTTAGGAATTTTTATCATGACTAATCCTCAGCCCATCCGCGATCGCTTTGCCTCTCCCGAATATTGCAATCCCAATGCCAAGCTCCCATACATTCAAAGCCTCCGAGGTGAAAATCCTGGCGAATGTGGGTTCTTTGTCAGCCTCGAACAAATGGGAAAAGCGAGCTGGTTAAACGTACCCGAAACCTTGGATAGCTATACCTTCTCCAGTGGTGCGATCGAGAAGGGCTTAATATTTCGCCAGCCTCGAATGCTTGTAATACCCAAGTCGGGACTGCTAGCGGCTCGAAGTGTCAAAGGCGAAAACGGTAGCTCGGAGTTGGAGCTGCTTGGAAAGTACAGTGAATTCAAAGGTCAAGCTGGTGTCTCTAACATCCAGATCTTTGAAGTGATGTTACTCGATCTCAATAATTGCCCCCTGCACGAGATCCCCTTCCAGTACATCGCCAAAGGTGCTACCCAAGCGACTTTCTCGTTCCACTACCAGCAGTTTCTCCTAGAGATAACTACTTGTCATGCCCAAGCTAACGGCATCTCTGCACGTCCGAAGACCCTCGAATTTAATGCCTTGTGCGTATTCGAGTTTAAAGTCACGCGCGAGCTGGCGGGTAACGGTCAGAAAGCACCTGCTTGTAAGATTGCCTGTCATACCAAACCCACGATGGATAACTGGGAGAGCTTCTTTCTCGGTCGCAATGACGAACTGGCTGATCGCTTATTGCAATTACTGGATATTCCCGTCAGTAACGCAGTCTTCGCCGCTGCCAAGCCAGTTGCCCAGCTTCCTCCTGTAACTGAGCCAGTCGCCCAAATCTGTAGCGATGATAGTGAGGACGAAAGCGACATCCCTTTCTAGACACTTATCCCATCGATTCTTACCTGCGAACTTCCCCATAGTTCGCAGGTATTTTTTTATTAATAGAGATAATTATGTACCCAGCAGCAGCCGGAGTCGGATCGAGTTTACAGTATTTAAAGAAATTTCCAGATTATCAGAATAATCAATTGCTAATCTTAGCAGGTCTAGAGATGACGATCGCTTACGAGCTTCTAGAAGCTCGTCGGAGAATTTGGCATAGCATATTTTGGCAACGGAGCAATAGTGCTACTAAATTTGCTGTCAACAAAAAGATGGAAGGCATTGCCTTCGATGCTGGTACATCGATAGTTAATGCTGGCAAACTGCTCAACCAATACTACGATCGGTATGAAATCGACGAGCTAGATCGAGAGAAGTGGAGTCAAATTATTATGTCTTTAATAAATGCCGACCGCTGGCTCAAAGAGCAATTTGATAATGACTGTACTTCTAAGCAATTAAAGATCGATATCTAAAAAGACCGTCGAATTTATTAAAACTATCCCCAAGCCATTTTGAGGCTTGGGGCTTTTTCTATACCAGATCGATATGAATCACCCCAATATTAGAAAGTTTAAAGTTGCCGAAGTCAGCTTTAAATTCACCTGTTCGATCGAATATACAGCATTTTATATATTTGATAAAGCCGCAAGCGATCTCGCTCTACAGTATGCAAAAAAGTTGTTCGGACGGTTGGGTGATGTCGCTTCTTTGCGCGAAGGTCGCCACGGTCTTCCGCCACGACGATATTGGAATTACGAAGGATACGTCAGCAAATTCGACAAGTCCGGTCGATTCCTCGAAGGTCGCTGTATTGACTTTAACTTTACCGAGATTACTGCTCCTATTAAGACTGAAACTCGTATCCAGCGACGATTGATGCTCCTGCACCAGCAGATTAATTCGGCATATTTGATTACAGAACTACGACATCAAGCATTGCAAGCACGAGTGTTAGTCAATCCTGAATATTATGGCGTTTGTCCCATTCTCACTAGGGTTGTCACTCTAGCTGATGTGCTGCTGGAGCGATCGTAAGAACCATCGGCAAAGCCGAATTGAGTTGAAGCATTATTGCTTCAACTCACCCATCCTTTGGAGGAATCCGCTCATGCAAGTTAACATTTCCGGTTTAGTCGGTCGCGCTCCTAAGTGCTTACCCGATGATAGTTCGATCCTCGAAGCTGCCCTAGCAGTAATAACTAGTGACGGAAAAGATTGGTTTGCGGTCAGATTTAACGATGCCTTCATCGATGCTGCCCAAACCATCCGCAAAGGCGACACGATCGCCGTCACTGGCGAGCTGACTTTTGAACCACTCTCCGACGGTTCGACCGCGCCCTTTAAGCCTGTTGTTGCTGTTTCGGATTTGCAAGTGTGCGACCTTGCGGTTTCTGACTAGCTTTTCAATCTTTACCTACCCTACCTTTGGAGACTACTTATGAATTCTGCTACTTCTAATCTCGTTATCCTGACCGCTGAAATTAATGGTGACAAGCTGACTGGTACTGCCCTCGACGGCGATATCAAAGTGCTGTTTAGTACTGGTGCGAGCGAAATCTACCAGCGGCTATTTGTGCCCGAAGCCAATCTCGTCGTTAGTGGGAAGTTTCGGCTCGGTCGTGACGCTTGCACTGTTGGCATCGCGATCGCGAGTGTCATTGCCGTCGTCTCGTTGCCCGTTGCAACCCCTGGCGAGGTCGCTCCTCCCGTCGTTGGCGTTGGCGATAGCCTGCCGTTAGGCACAGCCTCTCCCTCGGAGACGCAAATCGCCCCTATTGAAGCTCCGGCTAAGTCCAAGCGCAAAACCTCGACCACTCGGAGTAAGAAAGCGACGGCGATCGCCGTTACTGCCTGATATCTCACCGCTAGAACAACCCCAAGCATCTAGTGACGCTTGGGGTTGTTCTTTTATCTACCTATTATCCTCAAACCTCATGAGAACCATCGATAACCCAGCCCAGCTCAAGCTAGACCTATTTACATCACAGCCCGTAGCACAGAGCGATAACATCCCAGCAGTCCGATATCTACATCCTCAACCAGTATCGAGCCGCAGCCTCAAATTGGCTGATAAATTGGACAAACTAGCAGCCACAATGCAGACAACCATCGACTCAAAACTGCATCCCGCAATCGGACAACAAAACATCACCGCCCGTCGCTCGCGAATTGCCGCTGGAATGCGTGAAGAAGGCGAGCATTTAGCACTCGTCCAACGTTTGCTCGAAGGACTCGCCCAGTCACATCGTACTGGCACATGTCCTCCTCAGTTTGCGAAAATTGACAACCGCAAGCAATTAGCCGATCTCGCTACCATTTGCCGCTGGCACGAAGAAGATTCTAAGTATCTGCAAGACTCCTTTACCTATGGTTATTCGATCGTCGAACGACTCGCACGGTTTGGCATTAAATCGAAGGATGAAGCGATCGCCACTGTGGAACTATTGGATAGTCTATGCTCTGGCAATCCCGCACCTGAAATCGACAGGTCTGTTGAGAAGGCGAACGAGCTGCGTCGTCGAGCGATTTATACTAAAGTGCCTGACTTCTTCCCGACTCCGCCAGAGCTAATCGATCGGATGCTAGAGTTTGCAAACGTCCAGCCCCATCACCGCTGCCTCGATCCAGAAGGCGGTGCTGGCGATATCTGCCTTGCCGTCCGTACTTTGGGAGTATCGGCTATCGATTGCTTCGAGATTAATTCAGATTTACACCAAGCACTCACCCTACTAGGATTTCAGCCATTAGGTCGCGATTTTCTTGCCGCTACCCCGCGACCGATTTACGATCGCGTTCTGATGAATCCGCCATTTTCTGGAGATGCTTATATCGACCACGTTCGAGCTGCCTATTTATGGTTGGCTCCTGGCGGCGAGCTTGTGGCGGTATTGCCCAATGGCTATTGTGGCAGTCGCATTACCAAGCGTCGAGAGTTTACCGATTGGTTGGTCGATTTGGATGCCAGTCGTTACGACAATTCCGCCGATGCTTTTACCAAGAGCGATCGTAGCTGTGGAGTGTCCACCCATCTGATTCACCTCAAACGTTAAGCCATATCTGTCCGAGCTTAGGCTAAGTTTGGGCTTGACGGTTCTATTTTATCCTCCAACTATATTCAAGCGACTTATGGACATTCCAGAAATCTCCAATGTTTCCAAATCCGCCGCAGCTTACTTACTGCAAGCTGCAATCGAACTTGCCACTGAAGCAGATTTCGAGCCTACAAGCGAAGCTCAAATGCGCCAGTGGATCGATCGAAACTCTCACGCGTTGGCGTTAGCCTCTCCTTGGAGAATCGCCGAACGAGCGCAAGAATTGCAAGAGGAATTACTCATTAAATTCTACGAGCATCGCCAGCTAATTAACGAAGCTATCAGCACAAACACATGGGAAAAGGTACGCCAACATGAACAGACTAATTAAATCCCCGATCGTTAATGAAACTTGTGCTGATGAAACTGAAGCTACGATTCTCCGTTGGAGAGGCTGTGCCTAACGGCAGGCTATCGCCAACGCCAACGAAATCAAACAAATGCAGTCCGATATCAATTGCGGTGAAAATATTCACGATCTGCTGTTAATCTATGGTTTAACTTTAGATGATGCAGTTGATGTACTTATCTTTGAT
>JBBRVB010000110.1:0-10645 GCA_038247275.1 Chroococcales cyanobacterium | reverse complement strand
TTTAGTGGATAGTGGATAGTGGATAGTGGATAGTGGATAGTGGATAGTTACCCTTCAGTCAACCGTTAGTTTCAGCCATCAATCGATCGTTTAATTAGGATCGCTTGTTAGTTAATCAGTACTGGTGCAAGATGTGAGTCTAATCGTCCAGGGAGATGCTTCGCTGACAAGATACTGCTCCCCAGCAATTACAAATTACCTAAATGCTTATTAGCGATCTTGGCGAACAGGGATTATTGAAATTGATTACACCCTATTGTCTCCCACAGACGATCGGGGATGATGGCGCGATCGTGCATCCGCCGCCAGGTTGTGAGTTAGTTGTCACCACAGACGTGCTAGTCGATGGCGTGCATTTTAGCGATCGCACTACTACGGCGATTGATGTCGGCTGGCGATCGGTTACCGCCAACTTATCAGATCTCGCCGCGATGGGTGCCACACCCTTGGGAATTACTGTGGGGTTAAGTTTGCCACCGACATTGCCTGTCGTCTGGTTAGAGCAGCTTTACGCGGGGATGCAGGCATGTTTGGAGCGGTATGGAACGGGGATAATCGGGGGCGATTTGACTCGATCGAGTGTCACGACAATCGCCATTACTGCTCTAGGTGCCGTGCGGCGGGATCGGGTTATCGCTCGCTCGACTGCCCAAATTGGCGACGCGATCGTGGCGACGGGTTATCATGGTGACTCTCATGGGGGGTTACAATTGCTGCTCGATCCCAAACTGGGACAAATAGATCTTCAGGTACCCCAACAAGCCTTAATTACCGCCCATCAACGACCGCAACCGCGACTGGATGTTTTACCCATCCTAGATCGATTGAGAGCCAGTAACGATCGATCATTCATCATTAGCGGGATGGATAGTAGCGATGGATTGGCAGATGCGATCGTCCAGATTTGTCAAGCAAGTGGTGTGGGTGCGATTTTAACTCGATCGAGCATACCGATCTCGCCATCTTTAGCCCACATCTTTCCAGATACAGCTCTGGCATCCGCCTTAGATGGTGGGGAAGACTTTGAGCTAGTGCTGACTCTACCCGAATTAGTCGCTTTAGAATTAGTCAAAAATATTGGAGGTAGTGCCGCAATTATCGGTAAGATTGTGCGATCGCCCGATATTATTTTAATTGACGATCTCACTGCCGATCCGCTTATTTATCTAGACCAACACTCAGGATTTCAACATTTCTAGCTCGGGTGGTTAGATTGTGGATTAACATTCATCATAATTATTAATTAATTCCATGCCCTTTTACCACTCCGATCCCCAACTGACAGCACTTGCCGAGCAAGCTTTGGCGGATACTCATGCCAAATTCCCCGATCTTAAACCCGAACAGATTGCCCTCACTTGGCTGGTTTACGATCGACCGATTCCGGTTAACACTGGTGGTGCGATTACCGCAGATGAGCTGTGGAAATATCCCGTGCGGGGCTTTAATCATCGGGGTGGCGAACGGACTTATCCCGCGAGTATTGCCAAATTATTTTATTTATTAGCCATGCATGAGTGGCTGGAACAAGGCATGGTCACAGCCGCTACCGAACTCGATCGAGCAGTGCGAGACATGATAATCGATTCTAGCAATGATGCGACTAGCCTTGTCGTCGATACCCTCACTGGTACCACCAGTGGGCCAGAATTATCTGTAGGGCCGTTTACCACCTGGAAAGCCCAACGCAACCTGATCAATCGCTATTATCAATCCCTTGGCTGGACGGAATTAGACTCGATTAACATCAACCAAAAAACCTGGAGTGATGGCCCCTACGGACGGGAACGAGCGTTTGTCGGTGAAATGCGGGAAAATCGGAATATGGTCACTACCGATGCAGTAGCCAGACTGATCCACAGTATTGTTGGTGGTGCCGCCGTGAGCGGCGATCGATCCAGTCAAATGATGGAACTACTCCACCGCGATCTCAATCTGGCTGGTGTAACTCCCGATCCAGGTGAGGAGAACCAGGTAAATGGCTTTCTAGGGGCAGGTTTACCGCCTCAGAGTCAGATTTGGTCAAAAGCTGGGTGGACATCGCAGGTGCGTCATGATGCGGCGTATATCGAACTAGTCGATCGCCAGCCTTATTTGTTAGTTGTGTTCACTGAAGGGTCGGCAAATAGCCAAAATCGGCAGATTCTGCCGTTTATTGCCGATCGATTTGTGACTGCGATGGCTCAGATTGGACTACCTGAGTAAAAATTGTCATTGAGTCTCGCGGACTTCGTTCGCTGGCACCTGTGGCATACTTTAGATCTGTCGATCGTGCCCCTTAAATATCATGTCTTCTGTCGCCAATCTCACGACCTTTACCTTTACAACAGTCAGCGTCGATCTCAATGGTGAAATAATCGATCGTCAGCCAGGTTCCGCTCAATGTCTGACGATAAGATTGAATGAGCAGCTCGATCTCGATCTAGTCTTAATTCCTAGCGGTACATTTATGATGGGTGACGCAGGACACCACACTGACGAGCGACCCATCCACCAAGTCACGCTACCATCCTTTTCTCTGGGCAAATACCCAATTACCCAAGCTCAATATCGAGCGGTGATGGGGGAAAATTCTCCTGTTAGCGACGGAATGGATTACCCAGTCGAACAGATCGGTTGGGATGATGCGATGGAATTTTGCACCAAATTATCTCAACTAACCAGTAGAACATGTACCCTCCCCAGCGAATCACAGTGGGAATATGCCTGTCGTGCTGGTACTAGCACAGCTTTTTACTTTGGCAATACGATTACCCCAGAGTTGGTAAACTATCACGGGGATTATCCTTACGGCGGCGCACCACAAGGCGAAAATCGTGGACAAGCCACACCTGTAGGCATTTTCCCACCCAATGCTTGGGGATTGTATGACATGCACGGCAATGTTTGGGAATGGTGCTTAGATAGTTATCAGGCTAGTTATCAAGGTGTACCGACAGATGGGAGTGCTTGGTTAGACCATAGTTTACCCGATCGCGACATCAAACGAGTCATGCGGGGTGGATCGTGGGATTACGTCGCGCGCGGCTGTCGAAGTGCCGTGCGGTGTAGTTTAGCTCCAGGGATTCGGGTAAATGGGTGTGGGTTCCGAGTTGTCATCGCCATTCCCTAACTCAAGTTTTAAGCTAGAGTTTTTGCTCTGGTTAATTCGATCGTAATTTTGCCGCCAAAATCGGGAATTGGTGCGGCAAGTTTGTGTAGTTTTAGCTCTACTCGCTCTACCATGTCATAAGCCAAGACTGTAGTCACGATCTTTTCTGCCAACTTTTCCACGAGGGCAAACTTAGCAGTTGCAATAATTTGTTTGACAGCAAAAATTGCACTCCGATAATCGAGTGTATCTTCAATTCGATCGCTTTGACCCGCTGCGGCTAAATCGATCCCAATCCGCAGATCGACTTCAAACCATTGCCCTAAAGTTTGCTCTTCCTGTAATAGTCCTGTATAGCCGTAACACCGAATTCCAGTTAATTGAATTACATCCATAAGTTAGTGAACAGTTGACAGTTGAGAGTTGACAGTTGACAGCGGTTTGAGCTTGTGGCGGTTTCCTCCAGATTGAGCTGTAATAGCGGTTCACAGCCGGGAGGAAACCTCCTGGATGTACGAGGTGACAAGACAAGAAGAAGTAATATGGTGCGAAGATTTAGCGGATGGGATCGCGCTCCTTACTCGGAAGTAGTTCTAAGTACTGGCGATCGCTACTATCCACTATCCACTATCCACTATCCACTATCCACTATCCACTATCCACTATCCACTAAAAAACTAGTAACTTTATTTCAATGCAAGATGTAAGTTGATTAATTTAATTACTTCCAGTCCAATTACCCCGATCTAATTCATTCCAGACTTCATCGATTAACATTCCAGAATTTTCCGAACGACCGATATCTTGAAGATTGATAAATTCATCCGCTCGATCGGCAATACCTGGCTGCTCTAAGCTCAGTAAATCTTGTTCGGCAAAGTCAAGGCTTAGATCGGTCAAATCTAGTTCCATCATGCCATTGGGAGCCATTATGCCCCGATCGTTCTCAAATTCAAATGCAAATTCATCCAAACTGCCATGAGACATGCCCAAATCGGCAAACTCTTCTAGCTCTAATGTGGTGTCGGTAAAATGTGGAATCACTGGCGTAGTCGCAGTGTTGGGGTTTGCGATTACCGCAGCCGCCATCGTACCCATTGCGGTCATTCCGGCTAGGGGTAGTGCTATGGACATCGGATCGGTAGGACTTTGGCTGTCAACTGAGTCATCGATCGCGACAGTATGTACATTATCGTCATTGTGAGCGACGGGAGGCGTTGCTGACATCGCTGGTGGTGGTGGCGGAGCGATATTTGGCATCTCGGTCGGTGCTGCCCCGGTCGGTAAGCTACTACTACTCGTGCTGTGTAATGGCAAACTTGGCTCATCGGGACAAAATTCCAAGCACAACCTCATCCGCCCTTTTTGCCAGCCTTTAGAGCCAAATCTCAGGGCTTCACAGTCAAGACCGTGAGGAGTGAACCAGGCATTATTTTCTTCAGTCCAATTTTCGATCGCTTGTTTGAGATGACTTTCGATCGCTTCATTTAGTTCACCGACTCGAAAGGTGCGATGACCGCTCAGGACTAGTGTATCGTGCTGCACTGAAATAACTTCGCCACTTTCGAGCGACTCAAAGCGATCGTTCATAATAATCTCCACTAAATTCGATCGAATATGTACATCTTAAGCTGACCATCGATCGCAGTTTCCCGCGATCGATAACATCATATTACAGAAACCAGCCGTAACTGTGTAATCCTGTACCCAGCAAATTGACACCCAGGTAACAAATCCAGACTACGAAAAAGCCAAGGGTTGCCAGAATCGCTGGTTTACGCCCTTGCCAGCCTTTGGTAATACGCGAGTGCAAGTATGCAGCAAATACCAACCAGGTAATCAACGCCCAAGTTTCTTTAGGGTCCCAGCTCCAATACGAACCCCAGGCTTCGTTTGCCCAGACACCGCCAGCAATAATCCCGATCGTCAGTAACGGAAATCCTAAACCAATGACGCGATAACTGATATTATCCAACGTATCTGCTAAATTCAACCGTTGGGGGGTGAGCGTGGCTGTTGCTGCCACCGTTGGTAATGTTAACACAGCAGTGTTGCCCAGCTTGGCGGTATCGATCGGCATCGGTGTCGCTGCACTGTCTAGAGTGACATTTTGAGTAGCGCGGCTACTAGTCAAGCGATAACCACTCCCACCAAAAGAACTACCCCGCAGCTCGATATCCTGTCCGCGTGTCACAAACAAAAAGGCGATCGCCAGTACCGATCCCACCATCAAAGTGGCATAAGAGAGCATCATCACGCTGACGTGCATCATCAACCAGTTAGATTTTAAGGCGGGGACGAGTGGTGCTGAGGCTTGCATCTCATCAGGCAGTTTGAGGGCAGCAAATGCCGTCACCAGCATGGCTACAGGTGCGGTGACAACTCCCACTAGCGCACTCCGACTGATGGATTCGGCAAATAAATGGATCGCTGTGATGCCCCAAGCCAAAAAGAACAGGGACTCATATAAGTTACTCAGCGGGAAGTAGCCAGCTTCGATCCATCTTGCGCCCAGGAGGGTTGCCATACATAGATTGGCAACTGCCATCCCAGTGGTGCCCAGATTTGGTAAAAATGGCAGCGTGGGGAAAGCAGCACCGACCCAATAGACGAGCATTGTCCCGAACAAGATCCCAAAAGATAGATTGTCCAGTTGGTTCTGGAGTGATACTAAGTTCATGTCGTAGATATATGAGTGTTTTAGATAAATAAATTAAGCGATACCGGGGATTAGGTGACTGGATGACTGGACAACTGGATCGCTGGGCGACTAGAGATTATTTCAAAATCCATCTATTACCCATTACCCATTACCCATTACCCATTACCCATTCTCTAGTCTTGCCAATCAGGAATTACCCATACTGGTGGAGCAGTTAACTTCTTGCGCCGAGCTTCTTCGGCGATCTCATGCATTTTATCTAAAGAAGTTTCATTAATAAATTTAGAAGCTGACTGAATATGAGCTTGACCTTGACAGCGATCGGGTTGGATGCAGCCGTTAATACAAACTTCACTACAATTAATCGTTTTAGTTTCCACGCTCTCTAAAAAAATTTAAACCTCATGAATATTTTAGCCCAACTAAATCGAGGATAGGTGGTGGTATTCTCCACCACTGAGCAAAAAGTCAGGAACTAGCTGTGAATACTAGTTCCTGACTTTTAAGATCGACTCTGCTTTGGTAGCGATACATTACACAGGGCTTCTGTTCAAGGCAAGGCTACACAAACAGCCTAGTCTTGCCCTTAGCGATAGGTCATCATCGATAACAGCCCACATAATTACAGTAAGCCAACTGTCAACTGTCAACTGTTAACTGTCAACTGCAACCATCTACTGTTTGTCACGGAATCCTGACAACCAATCCCGAAGCTGTTCGGCAGCGACATCGCGACCGCCCAATCCGAATGAAATTGCCGTCGCGACGGCAATCGCACCGAGTAATAGACCGAATGCCAAGTTGACGATACTCGCTGCAATCCCCATCTGTTGTAATGCCATTGCACCAACAAAGACGATAATTGCCGACCGAGCGATCTGCCCGAGGATCTGTGATTGGTGCGTACCCGAACTGCTGACGACTCTGTGAGCTAAATTAGCTAAGTAGAGACCGATTGCAAAGACGATAACTCCAGATAGTATTTGTCCCGAGATCAGCAGTAAACCATTGACTAGTTGAGTTAATGACTCAATCCCCAGTACGCCAGTGGCGGTGACAGCAGCTACTAGCATCACGCCGATCTGTGCGACTAATCCCGCCACCTCAGAGGGAGTTTGCTTGTTAGTACTCGGTACGATCGTGATGCGACTGGTCGAAATGCCTGGTGGCGTGGGGGTGCTAGTAGTCGCATCATGCAGGGAATTAAGTCCCAGTGCGCGGAAGATATTGTTGAAGCCAAAACCATTGAGGAGATTGGTGACTAGTTCGCCAATAAACTGACTGAAGACATAGGCAACTACTAAAATTCCGGCTGCGGTCAGAATTTGGGGAATAATATCCAATACTCTTTGGAGCATTGAAGTTGCAGGGCCAGAAATCGCTGGAATCTGAAGGGCATCGAGTGCGGCAACCGCCGTCGGAATCAACACCATCACATAGACAATCGTGCCTAATAAACCCGAGAGTGATTGCCCTGGGGCGGCTCTATTCAAACCAATTCTAGTTGCTAATCGCTCAGTTCCCGCCGCAGCCAATAAGTTGGTGACTAACTCGCGGACAATTCGGGCAACAAACCAGCCGACTAGTCCAATGAGGCCGGCTTTGAAGATATTTGGCAGGGCACTCAGAATCCCATCTAAGAGGTTTTGGACGGGCGCGAGTGGCCCTCTCAGGTCGAGGACATCTAAGATCAGTGGTAAGAAGAATAAGAAGACAAACCAGTACAGTGCATTCCCTAATGTCTCACTGGGCAAAACTTGATTTTCACCGACGGCCATCCGCCGAGACATTGCCGGAACGATCGTTCCTGCTGTGCGAATGACGATCGCTTTGACTACTGTTGCTACCAACCAAGCTACCGCAGCTAGAGCGGCGGCTGAAGCTAGTTTGGGGACAAATGCCAGAATTTGGTTCAAGACATTGTTGAGCGGTTGAGCGACAACCGTGAGGTTGAGTGCGTTGAGAAAGCCGAGTACGGCAAAAAGAAAAATTAGCCAGAACACAACGTCTCCGAATAATTTCTCTGTATTCAGATTTGAGTTAGTACCGCCGGTGACCATCCGACCCAAGCGATTGTCTAAATCCGTGCGCTTGAGCAGGTTCCGAACGACCGATGAGACGACAAAGGCGACAATCCAACCGATAAATAAGGTGACGATCGCGCCGAGCAAACTTGGTAAGTAAGCCCCCACTGTGCCACTAGTCTGTCTAACGAGATTTTCGACACCAGCCGTTGAAAAATTTGGGGTAACTACTGGTGCTGCGGTCTGAGCGACAAGCCACTGCTGGCTGATGAGTCGATAGGCTCCGGGTAACGTGCCGATAAGTTGCCAAGTTTCGTGCATATTTTTGCTGCGTAATTAAAGTGTAAATACTAGCCCAGACTGCTGGTGAGACGGCGACCGATCTTCCCAACTTGGCGACTGTGGATCTCGAACGGGGAATAAAAGAGGATGCAAAGCCACCATTTTCCTGCCGTAGTTCGCCAGCGATCTTGAGTCTGCGGCAGATCTAAATGGTCATCCCTCAGCTAATGGGAAAAACAATCAAAATTGTGTGGCTGCCACAGATTAAATAAGTGGTATTGAAATATACCGATTCTTCAAACTTTGTCGCTTGGTATAAATTTAAGTTGAATATTCTTCAGCTCCCGATCGATTTGCTAGTTTCCAATAGCTAAGAACGTTGCCAATTGTTTAAGACAAAACTACATTCGAGTAGTTCTAAACAAGTAATCGGTAGCAATGAGTAAAGATAGTTATTGTCTACTCTCGATTAATTAGCTAATTGTGACTTAGATGTAGTCTAACACGATCGCTCGACAATGGCATCCGCAAAAAAGCGATCGGCTGAGACTATCAAGCTAGATCGAGTGTTTGGATCGATAATTTTAGATGGGTCGAAAACCTTAGCGTGGTTATAAAGGTTGATGGCTTATAGGGTAGAATCCGATCGATGGAACATCAGCGAAATTTTATCCGTTCGCATCCCCATCCCCAGCAACCAATCAATAATTAATAGTTAATAACTATTAATTAATCTAACTACGCTGGTGTTTAAAAAATTGATACATTTCTGGTAGTCGATTGACGATTGCCGCAGTTTTGAGCCAAAGTTTATGGGAAACTGCGGGATATCCCGAGACAATTTCACCCGGTTCGACATTACTATGAATCCCCGTTTTCGATGACGCAATTGCGCGATCGCCGATAGTTACCTGATTGGCGACACCAACTTGTCCGGCGAGTAAAACTCCATTGCCAACTTTGACACCACCAGCTAATCCAACTTGAGCGGCAAGAGCGCAATTAGCCCCGATCTGACAACCATGTCCGATGTGAACTAAATTGTCGAGCTTGGTATTTTTGCCGATCCGCGTCTCACCGACGGCGGGCCGATCGACAGTACTATTGCAACCAATCTCGACACCATCTTCTAAGACGGTGTAACCGGCCTGTTCCATCTTGAACCAGCCTGTAGCTGTCGGCACAAATCCAAAGCCCTCTGCGCCGATTGTAGCTCCACTGTGGATGACACAATCAGCACCGATCCGCACTCGTTCGTGAATGGTACAGTTGGCGTGGAGGATGGTGCGATCGCCGATCTGGACATCGGGGTAGATGGTGACATTGGGATGGACGATCGCCCCATTGCCAATTTTGACACCAGATTGAATGACAACATGGGCACCGATTGAGACATCCTCGCCCAATTCGACACCAGGTTCGACGATCGCACTAGGATGAACTCCAGTTGGGAGCCGGAATGGTTGATAAAATAATTTGATGACTTGGGCAAACAATAATCGCGGTTCGCTAGCTGCTAGCCACACGATGCCCCGATCGATCGCTTGAGTGTGGATTGTCCCATTCATTGGCAAAACTAGGGCACTCGCTGCCGTACTACTAACAAACTTGGCGAATTTATCACCTTCAATGTAGCTAATCGTCCCTGGGGTGGCTGAGTCGATCGGTGCCAAACCAGTTAAAGTGGGGTTGAGATGACTGTGTGTATCCAAACTACTCGCTTGGACAGCAGACCCTAGTTTAATTATCAGTTCGCTAAATTGGATCATAAATTCGGAAAGAGAGATTAACTTAGTGTCAGACCAAATCGGACTATTACTTAAAATGTTATTACCATCTGTCGCAATCGCGATCGCGATTCACTACCTGGGCAATAGCTTCACCCCAGTCCCCACCACTACCATCGTTCTGGTGGCTGTCTTTTTGCCGTCCTGTGCGCTAGCAATATTTTTGTGGTCTCAAAGCAGTAACTCAGTTGGCAGTTGACCATATTCTCATTTTCCCTCTATGTCCCTAAAGCCCAAAGTCTAAAGTCTAAAGCCCAAAGCCCTAAAGCCCAAAGTCTAAAGCCTAAAGCCTAATTCATGAGAATATGGAAACTAGTCCCGAAGAGTAACCTAAATTTAGACTGTGCGTAAAGTTATTATTGCTGGCAATTGGAAAATGTATAAAACTCAGGATGAAGCCACTGAGTTTTTGACGGAATTTATTCCACAAATCGATGATGCTCCTGAAGACCGTGAAGTGGTTTTGTGCGTGCCATTTACAGACTTAACGATCGTCAATAAAAGTTTGCATGGCAATCGGATTCGTTTGGGTGCCCAAAATGTCCACTGGGCAGAATCTGGAGCTTATACCGGGGAGATTTCGGCGGGGATGTTGACAGAAATGGGCGTGAGATATGCGATCGTCGGACATAGCGAACGCCGTCAGTATTTTGGCGAGACTGATGAGACAGTCAATCTCCGCCTCAAAGCAGCTCAACAGGGCGGGCTGATTCCGATCCTCTGTGTGGGTGAAACCAAGCAACAGCGGGATGCTGGCGAAACTGAGCGGGTAATTGTCAATCAGTTGGAGCGGGGATTG
>JBBRVB010000109.1:0-10652 GCA_038247275.1 Chroococcales cyanobacterium | reverse complement strand
TCCCCTAATTTTTCCAGAAAATCTGGAATCCCGGCAACAGGAATCAGTGGAATCTGTAATTTCTCAGCTAATTCGCTCAGAGTAACATCATCGAGGAACTTGGCTTCGTCATGTTTGAGCATCACACTGGGAATTAAGACTCGATCGCCCAAATCTCGCCCAGGTAGCTCGGCTAGTAAATCTTGTCCAGTCAGTAGCCCCGTAACTGTCATCTGTTGCCCCCAATATTGGCTGGCGATGGCTACTAACTTAACGGTTAGACCTGGTACCTGATTTAACTGGTGAACGATGGGTTGGAAGGCATCCTCGACGGCATTGCCGACGACCCAGGTACAAGTGTGAGGTGGATTTATTTCGGTCACGTCCCACTCGGCAATTTCTTCGGCAAATTCATCGAGGAAGCGACGAATCGAACCGACACCATTACCCAATTGGGGATAATCTTCGTAATAATCGCTCGGCGGTAGTTCTACGCCAGCAATCAAGTACCATTCATCAGCTAACCAGACAAAGGTAGAACCAAATTTTTGTTTGAATTCTTGTTGAAGGGCTTCGACTTGGGCGATAACAACTCTGGCTACTTCCGGTGTAACAGGACTGAGTTCGGTGAGATTGGGGCGAAACCGGGTCAACCCAACGGGGACGACGGCGACGGAAGCTACTGCGGGAGTATCGCCGTGATGGAAGCTAGCCAAATCGCGAATTGTGCGCTCTAGATGCACCTCGTCGTTAATTCCCGGACACAGTACTACTTGAGCGTGGATTTCCAAGCGATGAGACTCAAACCATTTTAGTTGATTCATAATTTCGCCTGCCCGCGTATTCTTGAGCAGTTGCGATCGAATCTCTGGCTCGGTAGCATGGACGGATACATACAGGGGGGAGAGTCGCATCTGGGCGATTCGATCCCATTCTTTGGTGCTGAGATTGGTCAGAGTTAGATAGCTCCCATACAAGAAACTCAACCGATAATCATCGTCTTTGAAATACAAAGATTCGCGTTTGCCTGGAGGTTGTTGATCGATAAAACAGAATGGACACTTATTATTGCACTGAATTAAACCATCGAATAAGGCCGACTCAAATTCCAACCCCAAATCTTCATCGTAATCCTTCTCGATCTCGACCTGATGAGCTTTTCCATTGGCATCTAATACTTCTAAATCCAGCACTTCATCCGCACATAAGAACTGATAATCGATCAGATCGCGGGGCTTTTGACCATTGATTTTGACCAATCGATCGCCAGGAGTAAAGCCAATTTCTGCCGCGATCGAATCGGGAATAATTCCGGTAATCATCGCCGGACGGATCGCATTTTCACTCATGAGGGGGAGATGGGAGTAAGAAGTGTAATTATTGAAAATCTGGAACGCAGTTCCAAAACCTAAAGCCTAAAGCCTAAAACCTAATTTCTCCGTCCGCGCCCAGATGGGGTTTTCTGGTTGGGATCTGCTGGGGGTGGGGCGACGATTTTAACTAGGACTTGAGTCCCAACAATTTTAGCAGGATAGGCGGCTAGCGGCTTAGTCGCGGGACCATTGATAACGTCGCCATTGGCTTCAAAGTTGGAGCTATGACAGGGACATGTATATCTTTTCTCCCCGGCTACCCATTTTACATCACAACCTTGATGGGTGCATTTAGGGTTGACAGCAATTAATTTTTGAGGATTACTGGGATTTCTTAAAACTGCAACTTCTTTAGTCTGAAGATACCCGTTTTTTTCTAGATCGGCAACAGTACCAACCACTTTAAAACCTGGATCTATTTTAGGAGTAGCTGGTTGAGCCGGGTCTTTATTAGTGATGGCTTGAGCGATCGATTTAGTTGGATTACAGATTGATAAAATTATTGGAAAACAGCTAGTGAGCCAACCAATACTAAAATACTTAAAAAATGAGCGACGTTTCATCATAATGGTTAATTAACAATTTCGCAATGCGATCGCGGAGCGTTCGCATCTAACACTTCAATCTTAGCTAACTTTTACTACCATCATCCAGATTTAATGTGCTGTGACTAAATCTGGTGCTGTTGCCAATTTGCCATCTTCCATGTACACGATCGCATCGGCAATATCCAAAATCCGATTGTCATGAGTTACTAACAAGATCGTGCAACCTTGTTCTTTAGCTAATTTCTGCATTAAATCCACCACATCGCGTCCAGATTGTTTATCTAGTGCCGCAGTCGGTTCGTCAGCTAGCAGGATCTTCGGTTGGCTCACCAGTGCCCGCGCGATTCTCGTTCCGAGAGGCTTCGCCAACGCCACGCGCTGTTTTTGTCCGCCGGATAAGTTGCCTGGATAATAATTTACGCGTTCTCCCAATCCTACCAATTCTAACATTTCGATCGATCGATCGTTCATTTCCTGGATCGAATATTCAGAATGCAACTCTAAGCTCATCTTGACATTTTGGAGAGCAGTTAAACTCTCATGTAAATTGTGCCCCTGAAAGATATAACCATGATGGCGACGTTCGATCGTCAGTTGTTTGGCTGAAGCTCCACATAGTTCCATTCCCAACACTTTAAGACTACCCGATTGTGCCGATCGCAATCCACCACATAGAGTTAGTAATGTGGTTTTACCCGAACCAGATGGCCCAGTCATAATAATAATTTCACCTGCATTTATTTCTAAATTGATATCAAATAACACTTGTTTGCGAAGTTGTCCATTACCAAATTAGTGGTCTAGATTAGTAACTGAAATTACTGGTTCTATCATCATATTTAACGATCGATTATTAATTTGCTCAGAACATATCGGCAGGATCGGCAGCCTGAACTTTACCTGTTGCAACGGCACCAGAAATCATACACATCATCACTGTACCTGTGAGTACCTGAGTTGCCCTCACCATCGTCATGGCGATCGGTAAATTGGTCGCACCACCTACAACACTATAAAGTCCAATCGATACGATTAAACCTGGAACAAAGCCCACTATTGCGAGGATTAATGCTTCTTCAAATACGATTCCAAGTAGATAAGTATTGCTATAACCCATCGCCTTGAAAGTCGCATATTCTTTGAGATGAGCATTCACATCAGTGGATAAAACCTGATAAACAATAATTATCCCTACCAGGAATCCCATAACTGCACCGAGATTAAAAATCGGCCCAATCGGTGTTTGCTGTTGCCAATATCCCTGCTCAAAAGCAATATATTCTGCCCTTGTCAGTATTTTAATATCTTCTTTGGGTAGATAAGATTTTAACTGTCGAACCACTTGCTGGGCATCATAGCCTGATTTTAGTGTTATCAGCCCGACATTGATATTACCTTGAGATTGTCGAGAAAATAACCGTAAATAATTATCCTCACTCGTCATCAGATGTCCATCGGCTGAAAATGAAGAACCGATCGAAAATAAGCCATTGACAGATATAGTGCGTCTTTCGATTTCGGTAGTAACGGGCTTACCAGCATCGACACGCTCTACCACTTGTTCATAATCACCGATTGCCTTACGATCGAATAATAAAGTGTCCGATTGTTTGATTTTATCTAGTTGACTATTAACTTCAGGTAGATTAAAAATTGGTGCGTCAGGATTGAATCCGACGATGATGAGATTTTTCTTATCACGAGTTTGGGGATTTTTCCAAGTCACTAGACTAACATACATCGGTTCTGCCGATCTGACACCCGTTATATCCATTGCTTGGTAGAGTCTGCGGCGTGGAAATGTAGACATTGCCCCGATATTTAACGCTTGGGGACTGATGATAAATATATCTGCTTTTAATTTTGAGTGCAATACGACAGCACTATCGAATAGGGCACCTTGAAATCCCAATTGCATTAACATTAATAAGTCTGCAAATGCCACACCGGAGATTGCCACTGCAAATCGACCTTTATGTTGGGTAAGTTGGAGCCAGCCCAGCGGAGTTCTGCGAGTCAGATTTTGGATGAATTTCAGATTAAACATAAAATATTGTGTAAGATGGGTACTGTCTACCACCTAAACTTTAGGCTTTCATAATCAATTGATAATCTCTGGCTTATTGAGAGCTAAGATTAATCACTGCTTGGATTTGTAAATTGGTAAACTTAGCAGCTTTTTGACTCGATTCTGGATCTAAAATTGCATGAACTTCAACGACTCGATCGTCAATATTACTAGTCGGGTCGGCGTTAATTACATTTTGACGTTTGACTTGGATACCAACTCGATCGATCGTGCCTTGTAGTTCACCAGATAAAGAATTACTGGTAATTTTTACTTGCTGCCCGACGCGAATTTTATTAATATCACTTTGGTAAACTTCTACTACTCCATACATTTGACTAGTTTTACCCAGATCGGCGATCCCATTAGTACCAACCACTTCTCCAGGACGAGCGAAAATCTCCAAGATTTGACCATCTTGAGGTGATTTAATATAAGCTTGAGTGAGATTTTCTTCGGCACGTTTTAGGGATGCGATCGCACTTTTGACATCTACTTCGGCGGACATTATATCTACCGGACGCACCTCGGCAATTTTATTGAGCGTAAATTGACTTTCTTTAATCTGCTGCTGCATCGATGTCTCAATCTTTCGCAAATTAGCTCGTGCTTCGATGATTTGCTGTTGTCCCGATGTTTGAATCCGGCGCAAATTAGCTTGAGCTTCGGCGAGTTGTTGCTGACCAGAAGATTTAATCCTTCTTAGATTTGCTTGCGCCTGATTTACTTTCTGCTGCGCTGTTTGTAGAGTCAGTCGCTTACTATCGCCGCTAGATGCCGAAACCGCCCCTTGTCGAGCCAGAGTAGCATAACGGTTATCCTCAGATCTGGCGTTAACCAGTCCCGCTTGAGCTTCGGCAATGGCTCCAATTTGGGCTTCGATTTGGGTGGCTGTTTCGGCTTTAACTCTGGCGATTGTGGCTTGCTGGGCTTCGCTTTGGGTGGCTGTTTCCGCTATTACTCTGGCGAGTGTCGCTTGCTGGGCTTGGATTCCCGTACCCTGTTCGGCTTGCAACCTGCCAATGGTGGCTTGCTGGGCATTAATTTCGCCCTGCTTGGCTCCAGCTTTGACTTTTACCAGACTTGCTTGGGCGACGCTGACTTTGGCTCTGGCTTCATTTACCGCCGCTTGCAAGCGTCCCTGACTATCCAAGATTGCGATTAACTGTCCCACCTTGACTGTCGCCCCTTCCTCCACTAGCAATTTCTCAATTTTTGCGCCTTCGACTGATGTCGGTGCAGATAGTTTGATGACTTCCCCTTTGGGTGCCAATTTCCCCAATGCTGTCACAGTTGTGGGTGCGACTACGGCTGTCAATCGCTGCTGTGCTTGTTGCTGTTGTGCCGCTTGCTGTTGTTGGTTCATGTAGATAGGGATGCTAATACCGAGCAACGCCATCGCTCCCAAGATTAGGCGTACTCGCCAACTAGCCTTCCACCAGGGCAATCCATCTGATTTTTGCAACATCCTCTTTCGCTCCAGGTTTACTAAACCGTTTAGTAATTTAACAGATAATTTGAATGTAGCTTAACTAAACCGTTTAGTCAAGTGCGTAAAAGATAGTGGTTAGCTGCTTAGAATAGAATGTAGTAAAGAGTTATTCAAAATAAAGTTGACACAGGCGAGAGATTTGGACGCAGAACATCACGGAGAAAAAGTCGAGCAAATCCTGCAAGGAGCAATGCAGGAGTTTTTGGCACGCGGCTATGCGGGTACGAGCATGGAAAAAGTCGCTGCTGCGGCTGGTGTATCCAAGCCGACAGTTTACAGTCATTTCAAAGATAAAGAGGTATTGTTTCAGACTTTAATTAAAAACTTAGGCGAGAAAAAATTCAATTCAATCTTTGGGGGTGAACCACTTGTTGGGGAACCTAAAATTGTGTTACGAAATTTAGCTGAAACAACCTTTAAAAAATTTGAAGATGAAGAATTGACTGCCTTTATGCGAGTACTCATCGGCGAGTCGGGACGCTTTCCAGAATTAGCAAAAGTATGTACTGTCAATCTTTTTAAGCCTGTATCTGAGCTAGTTAGTCAATACATAGTTTCACACCCAGAACTGAAAATATCTGACCCAGAAGCCGCAACTTCACTATTTGTCGGAGCACTAGTTTATTACCACATATCACAAAATATTCTCCATTCAAAAGAAGTGATGCCGATCGATCGATCGCGGATCGTCGATAATTTGATGGAAATGATGTTAAAGTCGATCGAGTAATTTATCGAATTATTATCTGTTTTAAAAGCAGAGTGAGATCTAACTTAGAATATTCGATCGAGTGCGATCGATAGTTCGGGAAAAAGAGCGTCGATAATTACGCCATCGCCCATATAAGTTATAGGGGCACGATCGGGGTAAAATACCGTTACACTTTGCGCGACTGGATCTACTATCCATACTTGCAACACACCCCCAGTTAGATAATTACTGGCTTTTTGGGTCATTTGTCCGAAAGTTTGTCCGGGGGAGATAATTTCAATTGCGAGTTCGGGGGGAACGGGACAAGCCGCATTTTCATTCCAGCTTGCGGGTAATCGCTCGAACGAAACGTAGATTAAATCCGGTACGGGTGTAAAATCTTGACTGAGATCGAATGCCCATTCCATTTCCGCACGACCGCGATTTTCAGCCCATGCTGTGAGAATGTTCAGAATTTTTCGTGCAGATCGAGCGTGAAAATATTTGGGGGACATTTTAGGTACTGCAATGCCATCGATTAATTCATAAGTGATATCGGCAGCATCTACCAATGCCCAAAATTCTGCCTTGGTGAGTTTTTTAGTTGCGATATCGACCATAATAATATCGATGATAGTAAGACAGTACGAGCAGTCAAAAATTTACAAGAAGATCCGATCGATCTCTGCTTTAAAACCAGGTAATAACGGCGAAGTTAACGTATCGCCAGCTAAAAGCGTCGCTACCAATTGCAATTGAGCATCCGTGCGCCGATAGATTTCGAGAGTTTGCAATTGCCAATTGACAATCCAATATTCCTGCACGCCATAACGAGAATATAACTTCAGTTTGATACTTTTATCTCGCTGTTCATTTTGTGCGCCGGAAGAGAGAATTTCTACTACCAATTCTGGTGCGATGGTAAAGTGTCCCGCTGGATCGATACCTTGCTCTATTCGCGATTTACTCGCCCACACCACATCGGGAATTACGGCATCTGTGGGAGTAAAAATTACGCCAGGAACTTGAAAGGGTTTGCCTAGTTTAGTCTGTCTCGACCAAAATTCTAGTTCAAAATGGATATTACCACTGATACCCTGATGGCGAATATGGGGCGCACGAGTCACAAATAGTTCTCCTTCAATAATTTCATGGCGCAACCAGCCACCATCATCAGGCATGGCATCAAGATCTGCGGTTGTCCAGTAGAGAGAATTAGCAACCATCGGTTTTACCTGGTAAGGCTTGTCCTTATATTAGCTCATAACAATTATCATAGAGAGATAGAACCATATCAGATCGACACTCTCAGTGCCCCAAAATTTAGACCCCACCGATAGTAATCCCCTGCCATTGGTGGGTACTGTCATCGCCGTTCAAGCCAACTTCTGTAATGTGCAGATCGATCCCGATGTTCCCACCGTGGGCGGAAAATTAATCTTGTGTACCCGTCGCGCACGGCTGCAAAAAATCGGTATTAGTGCCATTGTCGGCGATCGGGTGACGATCGATGAAATCGATTGGCAAGGTTTAAAGGGTGTCGTCACAGATGTATTCCCGCGTCATAGTTTACTCGATCGACCGCCTGTCGCCAATGCCGATCGTATCCTCCTAGTATTTGCTCTCGCCGAGCCAGCCCTCGATCCGTTTCTACTGAGCAAATTTCTGGTCAAAGCCGAATCGACGGGCTTGCAGGTCAGCCTGTGCCTGAATAAGAGCGATTTAGTCAGCGACACCGAGCGACAGGATTGGTGCGATCGGTTGGGTGAGTGGGGTTATCAACCGATCGTCATTAGTGTCGAGGATGGGGTGGGAATCGAGGAGTTGCAAGTAGAACTCGATCGCCAAATTACCGTATTTGCGGGACATTCGGGGGTGGGTAAATCGAGTCTGACTAATGCGCTAATTCCCGATTCAAATATTAGAGTGGCGACGGTTTCTGGCAAACTCAGTCGCGGGCGACATACCACCCGCCACGTTCAGTTATTTACGATGCCAGCGGGTGGGTTAATTGCCGATACGCCGGGATTCAATCAACCAGATATCGCATGTACGCCGACGGAATTACCGAGATATTTCCCAGAAATTCGCCAGCGATTGACTACAGGTAATTGTCAGTTTAGCGACTGCACCCACCGCGACGAACCCAATTGTGTCGTGCGGGGAGAGTGGGAAAGATACCCTCATTATCTAGAATTTCTAGCGGATGCGATCGCCTGGGAACAGCAATTACAATCTCAACCCAAACTTGAAAATAGTCTCAAACAAAAAAGTAGCACGGGTAAAAAGAAATTCGAGCCAAAATTAGACTCCAAATATCGCCAAATTTCCCGACATACCCTATTACACTCGCTCGATAAGCTATCAGATGAATTCGACATTGACTAGTAAGCAAAAATCCACTCGATCGAGACTGAAACAATTAGGTAAAAATGTCCGCCAATCGCTATCGGTATTTCGCTACAGCCGCAAAGCGATCGATTTAGTTTGGACGACTAGCCACACCCTGACGGTATCGCTGGCAATTTTCACACTCGCAGGGGGACTATTGCCCAGTGCGATCGCCTTTGTGGGCAAATTAATTGTCGATAATGTGGTGTTGGCGAATCGGAGTAGTTTGCAGGTGGATCGCCAACATGCGCTGCTATATGTGGGCTTGGAAGCTGTGGCGATCGTGTTACTCGCCGCTACCCAGAAGGGTTTGGTAGTATGTCAATCCCTGTTGCGGGTGCTACTGGCACAACGCGTCAATGAATCGATCCTCGAAAAAGCCCTGACGTTGGATCTAGCACACTTTGAAGATTCGGAATTTTACGACAAAATGAGTCAGGCTAGGTCTCAAGCCTCTAGCCGTCCGTTGTCACTGATTACCCGTACCTTTGGGCTGTGCCAGTCCGCACTTACCCTGATTACTTTTAGTGGCTTGCTGTGGCGATTTTCGGGGTGGGCGGTGGTGGTGCTGATTGTGGCGGCAATTCCGGCGTTTATTGCGGAGACGAGATTTTCCGAACATGCCTTCCGGTTATTTCGCTGGCGATCGCCCGAAACCCGTCAGCAGCATTATTTAGAGACATTGTTAGCACGAGAAGATTATGCCAAGGAGGTGCAGCTTTATCAGCTCGGTGGGATGCTATTAGAGCGTTACCGCAGTATCTTTAACCGACTTTATGAGGACGACCGCGATCTGACGATTAAGAAGGGCTTCTGGGGCTATTTACTGGGCTTGCTGAGTACGGTAGCTTTTTATGGAGCTTATGCCTGGATTGTCATCGAAGCGATCGCGGGAGTCATCACGCTGGGTGAAATGACGATGTATCTGGTGGTATTTAGACAGGGACAATCCACCTTTGCAGCGGCTCTAACTTCGATCGGGGGGATGTACGAAGATAATCTTTATCTTGCCAACCTCTACGAATTTTTAGACCAACCGATACCCCAATCTCAAGGGAGAGTAATTCAAGGCACGATCGCCGATGGAATTCGATTTGAAAATGTTTCGTTTAGCTATCCCGGCAGTCAGCAGCCTGTTTTAAATAATATCTCATTACACTTACCACTCGGTGAAAAACTGGCGATCGTTGGTGAAAATGGTTCGGGTAAAACTACTTTAATTAAGCTACTAACCAACCTATATACGCCCACTAGTGGCAGAATTTTACTAGATGGGGTGGATTTAAAAGACTGGGATGTTGATGTATTAAGACGCAGAATCGGCGTGATTTTTCAGAACTTTGTTCAATATCAATTTACGGTTGGGGAAAACGTCGGTGTCGGCGATGTCGAACATTTAGAAGATCGCCAGGAATGGCAACTTGCAGCGAATAAAGGCATGGCAACACCTTTTATCGATGTATTACCTGAAAAGTTCGATACCCAGTTGGGCAAATGGTTCAAAGGCGGGCAAGAACTATCGGGGGGACAATGGCAGAAAATCGCCCTGGCGAGAGCTTTCATGCGATCGGATGCCGATATCTTAATCCTTGACGAGCCAACTGCGGCGATGGATGCTGAAGCCGAAATGAATATCTTCAATCATTTTCGATCGCTCACTCAAAATCGGATGGTAGTCTTGATTTCTCATCGCTTTTCAACAGTGAGAATGGCAGACAAAATCCTCGTCATGGCAAATGGTGAAATCATCGAGCAAGGCTCACACGAGCAACTACTAAAAGCTCAAGGCAGATATGCCCATCTGTTCTCCCTCCAAGCCGCTGGTTATCAATAACTACTATTAGCTCCGTAATAAATACATCGATAGCATTATCTATTCTTGACGGATATTGCGTCCAAACAATTATCACAATCCGCTCGATCGAGCCTTATTTGTTGCTTACCCCACAGCCTAAAGCCTAAAGCCTAGAACCTACTCACCCGATCGAGCATCTGTAAAATCTGCTGATAAGTTTTGCTATCGCCTCGATCGAGATAGAGATTGGCAGCTTGATGATAATCACCAATCGCCCCAGCACGATCGCCGATTTGAGCGTGGACTTTGCCTCGT
>JBBRVB010000108.1:0-10694 GCA_038247275.1 Chroococcales cyanobacterium | reverse complement strand
GTGTGGGGACGAGTGGGGGAATCTTGGCGAGGATACCTTGCTTAAGCGGAGCGGGACGTTCTGCCCAAGGTAACACTCCAGTCGGATGCTGATAGTATTTTTCGGCACATCCTAAGATATTGCCCAACTCGACAGTTGGAGCGTCGCTAGCAATATCCCCAAATAAATAAGTATGCTTCCCGGCGGCTGCAAACGAAATTACACACGATCGACTACAAGCACTCATACAGCCGACAGCTTGGATCGGGAACTCTGTTGCCAAATCCCAATCTTGATGCAAGATTTCCAGCTCTTGAAGGAGCCGTTCGCCAGCACTGGTACCAACGCGCTGACCATCTTGCCACTTACTACCGCAAGTGGTACAAACAAATAAACAATGTTGTGGGTTCACCTAATACCTCGTAGGTTAATTGAACTAGATATCGCGGCTGGCGGGCATTCTGACTCGATCGTGGCGAAGTTGCCAACGATTTACAGTTGCGGGACAGTGCTGGATTTTCACCAGGCTTTCCCCATTACTTTGAGTGGCTGATCCCCACTCAAACCAGATCGAATTTCCATTATACCTGTTGTCCGGTCGCTTACAAAAAATTCGCTCGACACTAATTGTGGGGGCTGCCTGGGTCGGTCGATTGTGCTGTGACAATACATATATATTATTTACCTCTCAATCTAAAGTACCCATCATGGGGCATCCTCGATCGTCGTTGGCGAGACTATAACGGTTTTTGGGTGGGAATACCGATCGCTCGTGGATAATAGGGATGTGTATCGGCAGTTTTAGATACCCAAATACAGTGACGGATACTATTAGTCATCGGAGTATAAAATAAATCTGTCTTAGTGACTTCACCACCTAATTTAGCTACTGCTAGCTCTAGACTACTAGCTTCTTCTTCAGTCCAGTTTCCCCGATACAAGATGGCTGTACCGCCAACTTTAACTAATGGTAGTGCATATTCAGCACAAACATTTGCTGAGGCTACCGCTCGCACTAGGGCAAGATCGTAATGATGACGGTGTTGTTTTTGTTGTCCTAACTCTTCAATTCGGCTGACTAGAGGATGAATATTAGTTAAGTCAAGTTCTGGCGCAATCGATTCGATAAATCCGATCTTTTTATTAGTAGAATCAACCAATGTAAGTTGCCAATCAGTCCGAGCGATCGCGAGTGGTAATCCGGGAAACCCAGCCCCAGTACCGATATCCACAACGGTTAGTGCGCTAGGATTACTAATTAGATCGCCAACACCACGCACCGAGTCCCACAAATGTTTTTCCCAAAATTCTTCCGGTTCGGTGATTCTGGTGAGGTTTAATTGTTGATTGGCGGTAATTACTTCTGTATATAAAGCTTGTAGCTGTGCTTGCTGTTGTGCTGTAGGATGCCAATTGATATCTTGCCATGTTGTATCTAAATTAGATAAAATATTTTGATTAGAAGATGAGATACTCATGAATTTAATTAATAGTTAATAATTGATAGATTTAATATTTCAAATTTATCTAAATTACAATTTACTATCTAAAAGTTACTTATGGGATATGACTAGGATTACGCCGATGGAAATAGCTGCTAGACCAATAATTTGATTCGTCGCGATCGATTCACGAAACCAAAAATGACCTAACAACACCGAACAAATGTAACTGAGTGAAATTGCTGGAGCGGCAACACTTAGATTGACACGCGTGAGGAGGAGAATATAGACAATCGCCCCAATCGCATAACAAGTCAAACCAATTAATAATTCAGGGGTAGTAATGATACTAAAAATATGATTTAGGGCGTTATCGATCTCGACTTTACCAAGTTTGACAGCTCCTAGCTTGAGAAAAAATTGACCGCATACGCCAGCTAAAACTGAGATTAGTAGTAAACTGAATTCTGATATGGTCACAATTTAATCCTTGAGTGTGAATATACATAAATATGTACTGCTGTGGCAAAGATTTCCCCGATCGAGCCTATTACTGTTTGCTTTACCATTACTATTAATTAACGGTGAGCATCAGAGTTTGATGCCCTATGATGAGGGTTACTATGCAATGCAAGCGCGCTGGATTTGGGAAACTGGAGATTGGCTGACACCACAATGGTGGGGTGTCCCAATTTACGATCGCACCATCGGACTTCAGTGGCTAATTGCGTTAGCTTACCATCTGTTTGGACTCAATGAGTTTAGCGTGCGGCTACCCAGTACGATTGCGTGTATTGCCAGTGTATTATTGACATACGAAGTCGGTAAAATCCTGTTCGATCGTCAGATTGCGTGGTTGGGTGCGGCAATCTTGATGTTGATGGGATTGTGGGTGAGTGAAGCTCACACGGCGCAACAGAATACAGCATTGGTGGCAATTGAGTTACTTGGCATTTGGGCATTATTAAAGATCGCAGATTCCCAGTCTTCTAGCTTATCATCTTCAGAGCTAGCGACCAAAATTAATTGGGGTTGGGGTATGCTGGCTGGTGCATCTGTTGGCTGGGGATTTCTGCTCAAGGGATTTATGATTTTTGTGCCGATTGTTGCACTATTACCTTATGCGATCGATCGTCGTCGTTATCGGAAATTTTTGTCTAATCCAGGAATTTATCTGGGCTTAATTATCGGTGCTATTCCCACTGGCTTATGGTTGATTTTAAGTTGTGTTAAATATGGCAGTTTGATGCCAGTCAGGGAATTAGTTAATAAATTACTCTTTCTCTCCCAAACAGATACTTATAATCCTGGCCCTTTTTATTATCTCTGGAATCTGCCGCTTAATATTTTTCCGTGGGCATTATTTAGTGCGATCGGTGCGATCGTAGTTTTGCGAAAACTCTTATTGATTAACTACTCTATTTTCAGCTTGACATTAGGATATCCGATTGTATTATTCATTTTGTTGAGTTTATTTAGGACGCGAATGGCGTATTATACTATGCAATTATTGCCTTTTATGGCTCTACTTGCTGCTGCCGCCTTTGTCCAATTTGGACGAGTTAGCCGTCAACAAATCGCCTGGTATCGTTTGGTAACGTGGCTCGGTTATGCTTTTAGTGGATTGGGGATTATACTGGCGATCGCGGGTATTCTGGTAATTATCGATCGACCATTATGGGGGCTAGTTATCCCTTCAGAAATTCGGATTTATGCCATCCCTGCCGTCGCGCTCGGATGTGGCTGGATGACGATTTCTAGCTTGTGGCGACGTTGGCAACCACCTGCTACCCCATTCTGGTTGGCTAGTTGGTTACTTCCCGCTTGGGTAGCAATTGTTGGCTTTGGATTGCAAGGGGCATTGACAGATAAAAGTCCAGAGTTTAGGATTGGATTCGATCGACTGATGAACGATCGATCGACGGTACCAGCGTTGGCAATTAGCCTCAACCAGCTACCGATAAATCTCCTGCTTGACAACATCGAGACAGAGGGTTTTCAGCAGGCTAACAGCCATCAGCGCGCCCTGACGACGGACGAGCATAAGACACTGATCCTGTTGAGTTTTTACACGCCACATTTAGGTAAACAACTAAATAACTTTACCGAGCTACCCGATCGGTCTTATGCTTGGACATTGAGTGTCCCGCCGCAGTTAGCAGCTTCAACGCGGGTGATTGGTGCGGTGCAAGGTTGGCAACTGATTCAGAAAGTTAGCAATGCTGGCTAGTGGATTAGAGCGAAGTTTCGTAGTATGCTAGTTTGCTATTGTGTGTGAGGAATATCCATGTCTAATCAGTTAGTTAGCGACCGCACTCAAAAACATTTTGATGCCATCGCCTTAAAATTAGATTGGTGGGCGCGACGCAATCGGTATTATTATCAAGATCTCGATCGATTGCACCAATTTTTGATCCCAGCAGGTAGTAAGGTGCTGGAAATTGGGTGCGGCACTGGCGATTTATTGGCAAATGTTGGAGCTGAATTGGGTGTAGGGATTGACTTTTCATCTGTTGTCGTCGATCTCGCCACAACTAAGTACCCAGACTTACATTTTTATTGTCTAGATGCCGAAGATATCGATATTCAAATCGGCAATAATTTTCCGTTACTTGCTACGAAATTTGACTATATTATCCTGTCCGAAGTCTTGGGCGATCTGACAAATATTCAACAAGTACTCACAAATTTACACCAGATTTGTCACCCACATACTCGATTGGTAATTAACTTCCATAACTTCTTGTGGGAGCCAATCCTAAATCTTGCCGAACGGATCGGACAACGCCGTCCGCAACCTCCCCAAAGCTGGTTATCGATGAATGATGTCATCAATTTATTGAATATTACTGGCTATCAACCAGTAAAAATTGGTAGACGATGTATCATACCTAAATATCTCCCGATCGTCTCAAATTTTGTCAATCGCTACATCAGTCCATTCCCGATCGTCAATCATCTCGGTTTGACCAATTATATCGTCTCGCGTCAACGAATCGATCGATCGAATCACAGCCATGATTATACAGTTAGCGTGATTATCCCAGCACGCAATGAAGCCGGAAATATTGCTGATGCGATCGATCGATTACCCCAACTTGGCAAGCATACCGAAATTATTTTTGTCGAAGGTCATTCCCAAGATGATACCTGGGATAAAATTCAAACCTTAGTACAAGCATATACTGGAGAATTTACGCTCCAAGCATTTCAACAATTGGGGAAAGGTAAAGGCGATGCCGTGCGATTGGGCTTTGAAAAAGCGACTGGGGATATCCTCATTATTTTAGATGCAGATCTGACTGTTCAGCCTGAAGAACTAGTCAATTTTGTGAAGGCGATCGTCAGTGGGCGTGGTGAATTTATCAATGGTTCGAGATTAGTTTATCCTTATGCTCAAGCCGCAATGCCGTGGTTGAATACTTTAGCTAATAAATTTTTTGCACTAGTTTTCTCATTCTTACTCGGGCAAAATATTAAAGATACTCTCTGCGGTACTAAAGTGTTGTGGCGCGATGATTATCTCCGCATCGTTGCTAATCGTAGCTACTTCGGTGACTTCGATCCCTTTGGTGATTTCGATTTACTCTTTGGCGCGGCGAAATTAAATTTACACATCGTCGAAGTGCCAGTGCGTTATCAACCGCGCACCTATGGCGAATCAAATATTGCTCACGTCCGCGAAGGATTAGTATTACTAAAAATGTGTTTATACGCCGCCCAAAAAATCAAATTCGTATAGCCGCTAATCGGTAGGGGTAATTCATCAATTGCCCTTACCGATTGGCTAATTTACCATCGGTAATTTTAGCCTCAGTTAATTTACCTCCATCGATCTGCCAACATTTATCGGCAATTGCGAGTAAGTCCCCTGCATCGTGAGTCACAACCAATAGCATCCATTCCTGCTTGAGTTGAGCGAGTAGATTTACCAACTGCTGACGCATCGACCAATCTAAGCCGGCTGTCGGCTCGTCTAAGAGTAGTAACCGGGGCTGTCTGATCAATTGCACCGCCAGGGCTAATCGTCGCTGCTGTCCGCCGCTGAGGGCATGTGGAGAGAGCTGCAATGGTAAATCGGCTAACCCGACGGCGGCGAGGGCTTGCTCTACACGTTCGGCTCCAAGTTCGGGATGTCCTAATCGCAACTCTTCTAAAATTGTATTGGTGCAAAAATGCCGTTCGGGAAACTGAAAGACTAGTCCACCTAGTTGCTGGAGCATTTCAGTATTTAAGGTTCGATCGCGCCAAGATACGCCCCCGCTCGTGCCACTGGCCAATCCTGCTAAAATCTCCAACAGAGTACTTTTGCCCGAACCACTGGCACCGACAATTAGCCCCAATTGCTGGGGTGCTAGTTCTAAGTTAAGATCTTGAAGGATCGCTCGATCGCTTGCGGGTGGATGGTAGGAGAGGTGTTTGAGTTTGAGCATTGGGGAGAGGGGATGGGCTTTAGGCTTTGGGTTTTAGGCTGTAGGGAAAAGAGGGTAATAATGTTATTTAGATAGATCGATCTCTATTTTTGCATCATCAGCGGAGCTACTTACAAATCGGAACATCCGATCGATACTCACGTCCAGACCATACAGTATATGGCAATTTCCCGATCGCCAGTAGCGATGGCTGAATCTCAGATCGATATATCTCTAGCTCCAAACTTTGCCCATTATCCTTCCATACCAAATAGTTATTAGCCGAGCATCCATGAAATTTAAGTTTTCACTACATACTCTCATTGCTGTAGCTACTGGGGTAACTCTCACTCAATCGACAACATTCGACCCGATTAGTCATCTTAACCCAACCATTACCGCTGCGATAGCTAGCAAACCAGCACCAAAACCGAACAGTAATATGGTGTTTCCTAGCACTGGCATTAGGGCTAAACAGGGTACAAATGTCGAGCGGGCAAAAAAAGCCATGTTTCGAGATGGGGACTATGTTAAAGCTAAACAATATCTCAATGCTGCACTCAAAACCGAACCTAACGATCCCTTAACTTACGCCATGAATACCCTCTACCCCTTTAGTGCGGGGGATTATGAGAAAGTGAGAGAGTATGGGGAGAAAACTACCAAAACTGCCGAGCAACTGATGAAAACCAACCCAATGCGGGGGAATTTGTATCAGGGAGTAGGTTTGGCAATTCTGGGTGCCTATGAAATGAAGAAGGCAAATGGTGGCGCGCTAGGTGCTTTGAGCAAGCTCCAAAAAGTTTTTGAGTACATGGATAAAGCCAAAAAGATCGAGCCTAATAATTCAGAATTAAATCTGATTAAGGGTTATATGGATCTACTTCTAGCTGTAAATGTACCATTTGCCGATACCAATCAGGCACTAGCACAATTAAAAAATGCCGAACCTCGATATCTAGCCTTGCGAGGCATGTACATCGGTCATCGCGACTTGAGAGAGTACGATAAAGCGAATGTTGCAATTAATGCCGCGCTCAAAATTGCGCCGCAAAATCCCGAATTGACTTACTACAAAGCTCAGTTACTTGCCATTCGCGGTCGCGAACAAAATAATGAAAATGAGCTGCGAGAGTCGATTAAACTATTTGAAGTTGCGTATCAAAAACGCGATCGATTGTTGCTATTGACGGTCTCCCAAATCCTATCCGAAAGCTGTCAAGCTAAGGCAGCACTAACTAAGACAAGTAACGAAACTTGTTATGGATTTGAAGCACAACTCAAGCAAGATAATCCCAATCTTGTCGTCGGATTGACAAAGATACCACCTTTGAATTAGGGGATGGAGGGCGTGGCAGATCTTTTGGAAAGGTTCGCCCGCCGCT
This sequence comes from Chroococcales cyanobacterium, assembly GCA_038247275.1. Taxonomy (GTDB): domain Bacteria; phylum Cyanobacteriota; class Cyanobacteriia; order Cyanobacteriales; family Chamaesiphonaceae; genus Chamaesiphon. Next base: position 3,476 of record JBBRVB010000108.1, on the reverse strand, counting down.
GACTGGAGTATGTCGATATCCGCATTATTTCAACTAGTACCACTACTGAGGATCGATAACTCTAGATTGGGAAATGTTGGAGATATAATTAACTCACTACTTCTAAATTGATGTAGATCGTATTCACCATCGACTAAATAATAAACCGAAATCGTTGGCTGTTTGGGATAACCGATAAAATTCCGTCCGCCCAATCCTAAATAATCGACGATCCAATATTCCTGAATACCTAATGCTTGGTAAGCAATTTGTTTGATGGCATAATCATCTTGCCAATTAGTCGATACTACTTCAATCGCTAATTTTACCGAACTACCTTGGGTAACGATCGATTCTGTCTCCCACCTTGGTTCTTGAGCTAGCAGTTCTCGATCCAAGACGATGACATCAGGCTCATATCCGGACTTACCATCGATCGATTTAATAATTGATTCTCGCGGAATTAAGTATGGTAAACCCAATCGGGTAACTTCTAGATATAGTTTGCCAGAGATATCACCAGCTATTTCCGAATGTTTGCCGCGTGGTTTGGGCATTTCTAGAATTTCTCCATCTCTGAGTTCGTAGCGATATGCAGATCGCTCTGGCAACCAGGTAATAAAATCATCAAAGCTAATTGTTTTAGATTCTGCTAATACCATATTTATTTTGCTTAATACAGCATAGAAATAACTTTATTCGATCGAGCTGATTCGATCTCATTCTACTGTTGAAAAATGGATTTTTTCTTGCTTCAAGCTAATCGATCGATCCAATTACTTAGTACCGGATTGACCAATTCTGGTGCTTCATCTTGAGGACAGTGCCCGACATCAGGAATTTCTACAAACTCATTAACTGTAGGTACATTCATCAATTCGCGACCTAATTCGATCGGTTCCCACGGATCTGCTGCACCCCAAATCGCGATCGCGGGGCAAGTTAATTGGGGCAAAAGGTCTTCTGGTAATGGTCCCCAAGAATAAGCGGTAAATTTTAAGAACACATCCGCCGCGCCAGGATCGGCGGCTGGAGCCATTAAGATATCGATCAGTTCTTCACTAACTGCTGCCGATCGATGGTAGGCTTGCAATAAGATCTTGCGAACTACTTTGCGTTGGGCGAGTTGCTTGAAAAAGAATTTACCGATCGCTGGTACAGTAAGGATAGACTGGAGGACTGGTGTACCCCAACGACGATAAAAGGGCATTTCAGCACGTTTGCGATCGTGTAATAGTCGCAATGAACAATTAATTAACGCGATCCCTTTGAAGGATTCTGGACTGGTTACCGCAGCTTGGAGGGCGACAATACACCCGATTGAATTACCGACCAATATTGTGGGACTGCCGATGATTTCTCGACAAAAATCAACGACTAACTCGCCCCAGGTTTCAAAGGTATATTCAATTTCTATGCCTGGTTGGGGTTTAGCAGATGCGCCAAATCCGATCAGATCGATCGCATAGCACCGACAGTTTTCTGCTAATACTGGAATATTCTTGCGCCAGTGCCCGACGGAAGCCCCGAACCCGTGGATCAATAACACGGCTACGCCCGTGTCGCCAGCAGTCTGATAATTAATCTGATGTCCGCGCCATATCCAGGTAGCATTTGTAGCCAGAGTAGCGATCGAAGTCATAGACAGTAATGGTTGCAACAATGGTATTGTAACGCGATCGAGTTAGCAGCCAAGCAATAACGTCAAGGATATAATGGGTAAACATTGGCCAAAAAAACGCCTACGATCTAGATGGTGAAGAGTGCCTAGCAGACTATAGCCCATTACCCATTACCCATTACCCATTACCCATTACCCATTACCCATTACCCACCTATGTCCCCAACCGTCAGCTTAATTCGCGCCACATCTTATGAAGCCGCACAACTCCGCGCAGCGGTGGAAGCAGTGCTCGCGCCACTCGGGGGAATCGGTGCCTTTGTCAAGCCAGGAGATCGAGTTTTACTTAAGCCTAACCTCTTAACGGGTGCCCGTCCGACCAAAGAATGCGTCACTCGTCCCGAGTTAGTTAGGTGCGTGGCTGAACTAGTAATTGAAGCTGGTGGAAAGCCATTTTTTGGTGATAGCCCTGCTTTTGGGAGTGCGATGGGGGTGGCTAAATCCAATGGTTACCTACCGATGATGGCAGAATTAGATTTACCCGTAGTTGAGTTTCACGGCAAACGTTATGAGACAGCCAGTACCGAGTTCAATCATCTCTTACTGAGTAAGGAAGCGATCGAGGCTGATGTGGTAATTAATTTACCAAAGGTCAAATCTCACATGCAACTGACAATGACACTGGGTGTCAAAAATTTATTTGGTTGCGTTCCGGGCAAGATGAAAGCCTGGTGGCACATGGAAGCAGGTAAAAGTGCGGACAGGTTTGGGGAGATGCTCGTCGAAACAGCACGCGCAATCAGCCCAAATTTGACCATTATCGATGGCATCATCGGGCATGAGGGAAATGGCCCCAGCGGTGGCGAACCCCGCGCATTGGGCGTACTAGGTGCCGCTGCGAATGTGTTTGCGCTGGATGTAGCGATGCTAGAAGTTTTAAATGTTGAAGCTCACTTAGTACCGACAGCGGCGGCGGCACAACGCTTGGGATTGGCTCCTGAGCTGGCGGAAATTGAGTTTCCGCTATTGCGTCCGATGGACTTGAGTTGTCGTGATTGGAAGCTACCTGAAGCTTTGGTACCGATCGATTTTGCCCTACCGCGCGTGATTAAATCTACTTTTCGTCATCTATATATTCGATTAATCAAAGAACCGATGTCAGCTTACAAAAAGTAGTCTTAGCTCGATTTAAGCTGTGGAACATCTAAATCATCTACTTAGCTGGGGTTCTGTCCAGTCTCCATATATTCTTCTCGCAGTAGCAGTTCCAAACTTAGCAATTTCAGATAAGATACCTTCAATGATTGAGGATTGAGCATTATCCGCATCAATAAGTACTGCAAGTCTTCTTGGTGAGTCCTCAGATTCAATTTTGGCTATAAATTTTGGTTGCATTTGATTCTATTAATAGAATACATAGTGTAATTCTCATAATTAGGATACCCAGAATGCACTGAGAATTTACCGTTGAACTTTATTTTGCCTCCATCCAATTAGCTCCACTACCGATCTCCGCCACCATCGGCACACTCAAAGAAATCGCTCCCTCCATCGTCGCCCGAATCTTCGGCTTCAAATCCTCCCATTCATCTTGGGGAATTTCCAACACCAATTCATCATGTACTTGTAACAACATTTTCGCTTGATATGGCTGCAATAACTTATCGATCTGAATCATTGCCAACTTAATAATATCCGCACTCGAACCCTGAATCGGGGCATTCGCCGCAGCGCGTAAATATCCAGAGTCTAATTGTCCGAGATTGCCGAGATTATCGAGATCGATCGAATTTGGATCGCTACCTTTTAAGCCGCGCAATTTACCACTTTCAAATCGGAAATATCGCCGCCGTCCGCAGACAGTTTCGACATATCC
>JBBRVB010000107.1:0-10711 GCA_038247275.1 Chroococcales cyanobacterium | reverse complement strand
TTTGAGCGATGCCTGCAATCATGAACACCCAGCCAAACACCAAAGTTGAAACAACGCTGACAAAGAAAGGAAAGACGATCGCGACGATCCCTAATCCAATCGTCAGGATCGCCAGCGGCACGATCCATTTAGAATTAACAACTCGATCGTCAATTTCCGGCTCGATCGTTCTCATATAAATCTTCCTGTGGATAGACTACATCTGGCTCGACTAATCAAAAAATCCCCCGATTTCCAGCCAATCCTCGACCATGAACACATCTGGCGCAGCCCAAGCAACTTTTTGCGCTTGAGCTAGCTCGGCAAAATTCCGCACGTTGCCACGGAGTGTTACCTTATTTCCATCAGTCTCCACCTGGATCTGGCTAGCATCTAATAACACGTTTTCAAGTTCGGACAGCACATCAGCCTTGCGTTGGGCATCAGTTTTCTCGATCGCATGGATCGTAGTCATAATTTTTGACCTTTATTTGCTAGTGGTAAGCACTTTACACAACCTTCATCGCGGTTATCGTGACCAATCGATAGAGGCGAGGCTACGCCAACGATATTGCATTCATGGTTGTGCTTACTTACTACCTACTGTGAATAATCACTGTTTGATTTACCGTATGAATTGATTGATTACGATATGAATGTTAATCGAAAAGATTGAAATGAACTGAAATAAATTTTATCTATTGATAATAAATTGCTTCTGTCTTTTTCATAGGCGTTTGAGTAATTCTGGACTAACACATGCTCCTCAACTCTCTGCGTGTTGGCGTAGCCTCTCGGAACGAGACATACATCCGCTTTTTACGTCGGGGAACAAAGGCACAGCTTAGCACCGCTGCGGATGGTGTGCAGTTCAAAAAACATAAGTGTAAAAGTACTAGTAAAGTTGAAAATGATTTAGGATTGCTATATTAATCTTGAGTAAATATTAGTAGCTCAATTACTCGGTTAGAATTGATTGAGTAATCAGCATGGATTCAATGTGTGGATTTGCCCATCCTGCGGCGATCGATAAAAAAGCTGGATCGTCATTGACGCACTCTTTCCTCACATAATTTAGATCTGGATACTGACGACGTAAAGATTCGATCGCATCTTCTATATCGAGAATAGTTTCATAATTCTCCGTCACCCAGCCGAGTGGTTTGAATAAAATGGTTTGGGCACCTGCTTTAATTAAACTTGTTGCCGCTTGTTTGAGATCGGGTTGCGACCACTGGATGAACGGCATATCATGATTCACCCAACCGATCGAAATCAAGGGGTATCTTGCTTGTAATTGCGCTCTTACACCCTCGTAAAGTGCTTGACCCTCGATCGTACCTGTTAGCAATCCTTGAGCCTGTTCTGGGCCACCATGAACGGTGAGAACGATCCCAATTCGCGACTCAAAATAGCAACTAAGATCTGGTTGAGTTAGGGTTGATTCAAGTTGACGTACCAGCAGATCGATATATTCAGGTTCGGTAGCAAACGATCGAATATATCGAATCGTGTTAAATGGCGAATTTTGCGGATTATCTGGTGGTGCAGTTGCGGCGATTACTTCATTGACTTGTTCGATCGCAATTGCCCCCGTAAAGGCAGAATCAACGACAAGTAAAGGATAAATGAGTAAATTTTCAAAGCCTTGCTGAATAATATCTGCTACAGCCTCTTGTACGAAAGGCTTACAAAAATAAAAGCCCTTGAATACTTCTACTCGATTTCCCCATCGATTTTGTAACTGTTTTTCGATGCCGAGTCGCTGCTGCTCAAAAATCTCATTTTCAGGTGAAACAAATTGATGATGTTTGACTCCGAAATTGTATAAATCTTGGAGGGCGAGAACTTTACCAGCTAGGGGATACAACCACTCTGGAATAGGCAGAAACTGAGCCGCAATATATTTACTAGCGGCGCGGTTGTAGATACTCAAATCGCGGTAAGATTGCACCTCACCATAACCTGCTAGCAATACTGCAACGCGAGTGTCACTGTGAGCTGTGAGGGTAGATATTGCTTGAGGTTGATGATTAAGCATGGGATTATTAGGAGAATTTAATGAGTAAGTTGCTCGACTTTGAGGGGATTATCTGCATCTAGCCGAGCAGATATCGCTTCTAAAATTGCCGCTTCTGCCTCATCCATTGCCGCCATCGCCACGAAAACTCCAGTATTAGCATAGCCTTCAGCCCGATCTGCGCGGCGATTGAGTTTTTTAGTTTCCCGTTTTGTTTTCCATTCTTCAACCTTCGACTTGACATCTTAAGTACCTAGCGAAATGCTTTAACTACGGCATCAAGGTTAACTTTAATAGACTTGTCATGATGTAAGATTGGTGGGACTTTTCGATCGATTCCCAACAGTTCATAAACTGCTATTTGAGCCACCCGAACTGAATATTCGACGGTAAAGACGACATCTTCAGGGATTTCAACAAACTGGCTGACAAAGGCGAGGTTCTTAGAATTTGTTGGCACGGGAAGCGGTCGGTCTTTGTACTCACGCGGCATAAACATACTCGTGATATAGGGCATTCGGCAGGGGATACAGTTGGCGGCGGCAATTGTTTCCAAATCGAAGTTTAGATGCCCGCATAGCTCCTGTAAGATGTCTTTGCCAGTACATTCGGACATCGATTTGGGTACGAAATTACCAATGCGATCGGGATGTAACGCATAACCCCAAAATACCTGAACATCTGCGGGTTGATTGATAAAGTGTGGTTGATGGGCTAGGACGATCGACATCAACCAATTAGAATCTTTGAATGTAACCAAACCACCAGTTCCCGCCCGATTGCCGGAGAATGTTTCCATCTTGTCAAAGAAGGCGGTGTCGTCGATGGTGACGGTAAAGGACTCCCAGTAAGACTCTGGAATACTAGAATTAAATACCGCTGGATTACCAAATTCAGGATGGCTATGTGCCAGCTTTTCCCACAGTTGCCAACCACCGCTATCTTGTTTCGTCCGATGTTTCGGCGCACACGTCATCGAGCCAAAACTCGACGCATCGGTCATCGAACCATTTTGAAAGAACACTAAATCTTCGTCATTAATTGCGATAGTTTCAGTCTTGCTATCACGAATATATTGAATCGCCGCAACGACAATCTTGCCGTGTTCGGTCTTGAGATCCAAATCTGTCACGGTGCAATTAGCGACAAAATTCACCCCCTCCGCCTCCAGCCAACTCACCAGGGGTCGGACTAAGGAATCGAATTGATTGTAGATTGTCCGCTTGACACCAGCGAGGGTTTCGATCCGCGAGAATTCCATCATGAAGCGATGGAGATAGCGTTTGAATTCAACGGCACTATGCCAAGGTTGAAAAGCAAATGTCGTTGCCCACATGTACCAAAAATTGGTTTCAAAAAATGGTGGCGATAACCAATCGGTAATGCAGCTATTGCCGAGTTTTGCTTCATCAGTCTCAGTTAGCTTGAGTAACTCAATTCGATCGGTCATGGAAAAACCCATCGATTCGACATCCAAAATGGCCCGATGGCGATCGACCAATCGCGCTTGAGAATGGGGTATGTTCTGTTGATTAAATTCGATTGTCTCATCAAATACCGATTTTCCAGGAAATGCTAAGGAAGGAATCGATTTGAACAGATCCCAGGTACATTCATAATTATCGGTCGTCAACATCCGTCCACCGCGCAGGGTATAGCCATCCGTAGGATTGCCACCACCATCGAGGCTGCCGCCCACAACGGGCATTGCTTCAAAGATGGTGATATTGCCACCTGGGATGCCGCCGTCGCGAATTATGAATGCTGCGGCGGCTAAGGAACCAATCCCGCCGCCAACCATGTAGGCTTTGCGGTTAGAACTATTCGATGTGCTGAACGTTGTGGGTCGAGTAGTAGGTGAGTGCAGTACCATGTCTGAATCTCCAAATATTTTAGTTAAAAAGTCTTGTACATATTCGTTGACATTAGCGGAGCCTTTGCTGTAGCAAAACCTCTCTTTTGGCGCGGCTTTTTCCTCATGCTGCGATATCTTGCAGCATGAGGATCGAACAAAGGTTACTGTAGAGCGTCTTTGAGATTAACTGCTTTCCGATCGGGAGATTGATACCGTCGAATGTTACTTTCGGCTTGCTGGATTTTGCGTTCGAGTTCAGATTCAGATGGTTTGCGGGGAACCGCCGATCGAATATCACCTTCAGCTTGCTTGACCTTACCTTCGATTTGCATTTCGCGATCGCCACTGAGATTACCCATTGTTTCTTGGATTTTGCCTTCAATTTTTTGGTTAGTCTCCTTGAGCATATTCATTACGGCTAAATGATTGGGGACAAGAGTAACTGGCTGGGCAAAAACATCCATAGTGCAGTTGATTGTTAAAACTACAGCTAATATTAAAACCAGCATAAAAGAGCGAAAAGAATTGAAATTCACGATCGAAAATCTCCATAAATTTAAGTAGTAATCTAGACAGGATGCAGCTAGGATTTAACCTCGGTGCCATACTAGTTTTTCGGTACGGCTGCTGTTAAGTGGTTTGATGGGTCGTAGACATTTGGACATCCATGATTTTCTCCTGCTTAAAGTTGAGAGGCTCCCATCTACCAATATCGATCGCTCATGTTTGAGTTGCTGTATGATTTGATTGATTACGATATAAATCGTCATCGTGCCGATTCTCGCGCGAGAAATCGCCTCTAAACAATCGCAGCATCTGGTCGCAAATTATTAGCCGAGGGTTGTATTCCGACATTCGCAGCCTCAACAATCCGGCCATCGACCATCTGAATCGTCCGCTTCGTTTGCGCGGCTACACTTGCATCATGGGTGACAACGACGATCGTCGTGCCCTGCTGATTTAATTCTGTTAGGAGATTCATAATTTCTTGCGAAGTTTTGGAATCTAACGCGCCTGTCGGCTCATCTGCCAAGACTAACGCTGGATGGTTGACTAAGGCACGAGCGATCGCGACTCGCTGTTGCTGACCCCCTGATAGCTGGCTGGGACGGCTGTTTAGCCGATCGATCAGCCCCACTTTGGTGAGAGCTTCAGTTGCGGCTGCTACTCGTGCTGACTTAGGCACTGCCGCATAAATCATCGGTAGCATCACATTTTCTAATGCCGTCAAGCGCGGTAATAGATTGAATTGTTGAAACACGAACCCAACATACTGATTGCGGATATCCGCAAGTTCGTCATCATCTAGGGTAGTTAAGTCGCTGCCATCTAAAATATACAACCCGCTGGTTGGTCTGTCGAGACAGCCGATAATATTCATCAGCGTTGATTTGCCCGAACCCGATGCGCCCATAATCGCCACATATTCGCCATCATCGATCGATAGGTCGATTTTTTTAAGCACGGGCAACTCCATCCCTTCTAAGTGAAAAGTCTGGGTGATCCCCTCCATCCAAATCATATTTGCCATAGGATTAATCGCTGCGTAGGGCGGAAATGGGATTTAATTTGGCAGCATTTCGGGCGGGGATGCCGCCAGCTAGCACGCCCACGATCAGCGAGAGTCCGAATCCGGTGCCGATCGACCACAACGGGACGACAAAGGGGAATTTAAAGATGGTTGCCACCGCAAATGCCAGCGCAACGCCCAATCCCACCCCAATTACACCGCCGACGACCGAAATGAGGATCGCTTCGGTGAGAAACTGACTCAAAATCGAGCTGCTAGTTGCGCCTACGGCTTTGCGAATGCCGATTTCTCGTCTGCGTTCCATTACGGAAACTAGCATGATATTAGCAATCCCAATCCCACCGACGAGGAGGGAAATTCCAGCGATCGCGCCTACCATCAAGGTTAATGAACCCATGACATTGGTGAACGCGCTCATAATATCGACAAAATTGGTAATCCTAAAATCATCGACATCTCCAGCTTTAATCCCATGTCGGAGCCGGAGAATATTTGTCACCTGAAATTGCGCCGCGTTGAGTCGATCGCCATCAGCGGCTTCTAACCAAAATCCATTGATGGAGATACCAGTGAGCGCGTTATTGCCAACAATTTGGGATGACATATTGGTTAAGGGAATATAGATCGCATCGTCGAGATCCTGTCCGGCGGATAATCCCTTTGATTCCGCCACGCCAACTACGGTGTACCGCTTGCCCTGAATCCGCAAATCCGCGCCAATGGTCGATTTGTCGGTGCTAAATAATTCATCACGGATCTTGGAGCCAATAAACGCCACGGGGCGACCTGCATCCAAGTCAGCTTGACTAAAAAATAGTCCCTCTTGGGGCTGAATATTTTTAATCGATGGGTAGTTCAGATCTGTGCCCAATAGGGTGGTGGCGATGTTGATATTGCCCCTGACGACTTGGATCGAACCCCGTTGTAAAAATGCTGTAACTGCTTTGGCATCTGGAACTTGCTTGGCGATCGCGCGGGCATCTTCCCAGGTGAGGGTAGTGGCTGAACCTGCGCCGAGACTGACACCACCCCTTCTAGCTGCTCCGGCTTGGACGACCATGACGTTTGTGCCTAATGCGGAGATTTGTGCTCCGGTTTGCTTTTGTACGCCTTGACCGATGGAGGTAATCATAATTACTGAGGAGATGCCGATGATTACGCCGAGCATGGTTAGTGCTGTTCGCAGTTTGTTGTTCCACAGGGTTTCGATCGACACGATCAGAATTTCCCGCAGGGATACTTTGCGTCGTTTGCGGCGGTGGGATTTGGGGTTTGGCGATCGTAAGCTGGAGTTTTTCATATCTCTGCGCTCTCTGCGCCTCTGCGGTTAAAAAAGATAAATGCTTACTAAATCCTCATTCTCACACCTTGTGCCAGCGTAGATCCAGGGTACCCACAAGGGGCACCCCTACAGTTTTAATTGTGTAGTGGTGCTCCTGAATTCGTCTAAGGTCTGCCAGTCATTTTAGAAACCTTCCGAGTTCCAGGCGGAAAGCTGAGTAAAACCTTTTCCGTGCCAGTTAAACCAGACTTAATCTCAGTTTTATCATTCACCGTAATCCCCACGACAACAGGCACAAACACCGGATTGCCTTTATCCTTGGCGACAAATACACCCTGAGACTTGTCTTGTTGGACGATCGATCCAGTCGGTACCACCAACACATTTTTCAACTCTCCAGCGTTGAATGTGATGTTCACATTCATACCCGATCGCAACAACCGTTGCGGATCGGCTACCGATGTCTTCACCTCAAAGCTGGTCACATTTTGAACGACAACCGATTGGGTGGCAATTTGCACCACTTTTCCGGTGAAAGTTTTGCCAGGATAGGAATCAGCCTGAGCCGTAGCCGTCAAACCCAGCCGAATTTGGGCAATATTCGCCTCGGATACCTGAGCAACGATCTGATTCGTAGATGCAAGGGTCAAGATCGAAGATGAACTAGATCCCGAAACTGCACTACCCGCCGTAGTAGGCGTGACAAACGACCCAGGATCGGCAAATTTCTTGGCAATAACCCCGCTAAAGGGTGCCCGAATTACCATATCGTTGAGATTGACCTGAATAGTCTGGACTGCTCCCTGCGCCGCTGACACCTGAGCGCGAACTTGGGCGATATCTTCGGGGCGCGAGCCAGCTTTGAGTAGATCTAACGCTGCTTGCTGCTGTTTGAGAACACTTTGGGCTTGGGCGATATCTTGAGGACGCGCTCCGGCTTTGAGTAGATTCAGGGCTTGCTGGGTCTGGTTTACTACTGCTTGGGCACCGTCACGGGTCGATCGAGACGTATTCAGAGCTTGTTGTGAGATCGCTCCGGCTGTGCGTAATTGCTGGTTCCGGCGCAGATCGTCTTGAGCTTGTCTGTTCGTAACTTGCGCTTTCTCCAGATTTGCTTGAGCTTGGGCGATATCTTGAATGCGAGATCCGGCTTTGAGCAAATTCAGGGCTTGCTGGGCTTGGTCTACCTTAGCTTGCGCTTGAGCGATATCTTGCGATCGATTCCCGGCGATCGACTTTTGCAGTGTGGCTTCAGCCGCTGCGAGATTACCCTGAAACTGTCGTAATTGCCCCTGAAGGTTGGAATTGTCCATGTAGGCGAGTATCTGCCCTTTTTGAACGGTGTCGCCTTCTTTGACTAGTAATTGTTTGAGAATTCCTGATGTTTTCGGACTCACATTGACCGATCGTTCGGGTTGAACTGTCCCATTTGCTGCGACTGCGATCGTCAGATTACTTCGCTCGACTACCGCCGTTTGCACCCGATTTTTTGCCTGCTGTTGGGGTACCACCACGAACTGGTGGTAGGCGACATACCCAAGACCCAGGATCGGAATTAATAGTAAACTCCACAGCCATTTCGATTCTCCAGGGGAGAGGCTACGCCAACGATGCTTCGGCTTGACCGCGACTTCTGGTTTCGGCTGAATCGAGCCTTCCGGCTTTGGTGCAACAAAGCTTTCAGGTTTTGACCAAGCAGTGCTTTCCGGTTTTGTGGCGTTGCTCATGGAGGATAGATCCTGTGAGTGGGTCCGAAATTTCTAGTCATTTATTTAAAGGATGCGTTTCTGCATCAGCAAAACCCATCCCACATAGTCTCGATCGGTATTTAGCGGTATCGACCCACGCGACGGGTTGATTGAATATAAGTCAGATAACCACGCCGCTCCAACCTATTGGAAGCACGTTCGGCATCGCGACGATTTGGATGAGAACCTTCTAGCGTCCATCTTCGTTCGCGGCGACTACGATAATAAACATAATACTGACGCTGACGCATCCGATCTCGTCGATTCTGACGCATTCGATCGCGTCGATACTGGGCTATCAGTACATTCGGTTGCTGATGCTCTACAGAAGAAGCTCCATCAACTAAGTTCTGGCTATTCTGGGGATCTAGTGCCGCTGCCTTAAATGGCATAGTCACCACTAAACCCGCAGATACCAGTGTAAGCAGAATGATCTTGTTCATGGAATTTAGTCTCTTAATACAAAGTTGAGATTTTTACGATCGATAAAACTAGCGACATCAGGAGGTGCCTAAACAGCAACTGGTGACTGAATTTCATGACCTGCGTGTTGCAGAATTTCCTGGGCGCGATCGACTTGTTCGTTCGTACCAGCAACCAGCACCATAAACTTGCCAGCTTTGATGTCAGTCTCATACTTTAGGGCTTGTTCTTTGGGAATTCCCAACCCAATTAGCCCACCAGTCAAACCCCCAACCACAGCAGCACCAACACCACCAACGATCGTCCCTTCCAGCCAACCCGCTAATACACCCACGATTGGCCCAGCAACAATTACCTGACCGACTCCTGGCACAAATAGCAATCCGGCACCTGCGAGGATGCCAAATAGTCCACCAAAGAAGCTACCCCAGTAGCCAGCCGCTCCCGCGCCAGATTTAGCGGTATCCTTCCAAGTCAAGAATCCTCGGACGTGCTCGGTAGTTTGGTAGTCTTTACCGACGATCGAAATCTTGGTCATATCGAATCCGGCTTTTTCCAGTTCCAACACCGCTGCCTCGGCTAACTCATGGGTGGCAAACATATTTACAACTTCATGATGGCTAGGAAAAGGATTTGTAATATTTTGATTGTTTGACATGATTTTTCCTCTGGTAAATGAGAACTTAAACTTTCAACTTGATTACATGATGAGATCGTCAATGTTTGAGATCGTGTTTGAATTGGTTGATTTCCATCAAACTTTGTTTAAACTTTATAAGCTACCGAACATATCGGGACATTTGTTGACGAACAAACTGCCTTTCTAAAGGAGTCGCACCGATATTTCGCATCATCTGACTCACATTATTTCTGTTAATCTGAATAAATTTACCGTTTCGATTGAAGTAATTATTCTGTACTTTCAATATTGCCGCTCGTAAATTTCGTTCCCGAATCGAGTAGGCAATCCGTTTTTGTGCGCCGTTATAACATTCTCGACGGTTAGACTCATAAGCAAGACGCTTTGTCACACTTAATTTTGAGATGTCTCCGTTGTAAATCCTGTCACAATTTGCTCTTGTCTGTGCGGAGGCAGATTGAGGACCTATAGCTAGAAGGCTAGCAGCCGCCAAGCAGATAGATCCAATTTTAACTATCAGTCCACCGATATTTTTATTTCTTGAAGTCATTATTGTGTCCTCTAATTAAATTTAGTTATACTTCGAGGATAAGTGAGTGCTGTTTGATTTCTCGGTTGATTTGATTGAATATGTCATATAAGTATATAAATGATTACTTTAAATAATTTTCATCAAAATAATTAGCTCAAAATTGGCTTTATTTAAAATAAATTTGAAAATTCTGGTGACAGGTGCGACGGGTAATGTAGGGAAAGAAATAATTCGGTTACTAAAAACTCAAGATTGTAAAATGCTAGCAGCCGTTAGAGATCCCATCAGAGCTAGATCGATCTTAGGCACAAATGTTCACTGTATAGCCTTCGATTTTACTCAACCAGAGACATTTACGCCTGCCTTTACAGGTATTAACAAACTTTTTTTAGTCCGCCCACCTGCCCTTGCAGATATTCACAACTAAATTGCTCCTACCTTAGTTGCTATTAGTATCAGGCAATATGTAGAAGACTATCGACCGTGTTGGCTGGATGAATAATTATCGATCGATAATCTACTCAGAAAGTGTTGCTACTTTTTTGAAGTAAAGAGAGTTTGCCATTCTTCGACAAATGATGGTGGAAGTGATAAATTTATGGCTTGACTATCAATCGTAGCTATTGTCAATTCCAGAGGAATTTCTGCCTGCAACTGTGCTAACAACGGTTGAAGATCGTATTGACCGACATTGGGTTCCG
>JBBRVB010000106.1:0-10722 GCA_038247275.1 Chroococcales cyanobacterium | reverse complement strand
ATTAGTCGATATTGTCAAAGCCAGTATTATTGGTAGCATTATTAGCGATCTGTTATTGTTTCTCGGATTGGGAATGCTGGCGGGTGGACTGAGATATAAAGAACAGACATTTCAGCCGATTCTCGCCAGAGTCAATGGTTCCTCAATGACATTAGCCGTATTGGCAGTGTCATTACCGACAATGGTGATTTCCACCTCAAATGTCGTGGATGCGGCGGATATTCGTCAGCTCTCGGTAATAGTGGCAACGATTTTAATGATTGTCTATGGGTTGACGTTGCTTTTTTCCCTCAAAACCCATAGTTATCTCTACGATGTCGGTTTGGCAACCGAACGAAAAGCTGAGATCGAAATCAAGGAAATACATGCGCCGAATTTATCCCTGTGGTTATTAGTGTTGTTAGTGTCTACGCTCGGAATTACTTTAGAATCAGAGCTGTTTGTCGATGTGATGGCAGCAGTAACTTCCAGCTTTGGATTAACTCCCTTATTTACTGGCGTAATTCTCATTCCGCTCCTGAGTGATATTCCCGGAATTGTCACTATCAGTCGCTTGGCTAGAAAAAATTTAATGGATTTAACAGTGGCGACAGCGTTAGGCGATAGTCTATTAGTAGCCCTGTTTGTTGCGCCATTATTGGTGTTTGTGGGGCAATTGAGGGGACAAGATATGGATCTAAATTTTAATCCGTTTGAATCGATTGCTGTCGCCGTAGCAGTGGCAGTAACTAATCTGATTAGCTTTAGCGGACGATCGAATTGGTTGGATGGGACTTTACTCCTGGCAACTTATATCATCTTAGCAGTGGCGTTTTATTATCACCCGGCTTAATAGTTGCTTGCCGATCTGTCTTGTTGCTGTTATTTATCAGTTCTCAGTGGTGTGTATTTTTGTGTGTATTTGCACCGATCGGCAGAAATTCGCACAGAAAAAGTCAATTTGAAGATACGATCGAAGTATCAAGATCGAGCAGATCGACAAAGATTGCCCGAACTTCCCAGAGCAGGAACTTTCATCTCTGAATATTTGTAAACCATTCACTCCAACTTAAAGGAAGTACATGGAAACTGCTGAACTACTAAAACGTTACGCTTGCGATCGAGAGCCACAATCCGACTTTTGTTAGACAATTAATTATCGATCTCATTCATCCCTCCGGTGCCAGATTGCGATCGGTGTGTTATCACGTAGCGTAACGCACCCTACTCCATTCTCTCAAATCAAATAGGACTGCTATATCATCAATTCTATTCTAGTAGAAGAGATTCGCTCGCTCGCACTTTTGTCAGTTAAGTTTTATCATCATCGGACTTACAAGTATTTCAACTGCCGATAGAAAAACTATTCTTTAGTTAAGAGAGCAATCGATCGATATACCTACTTCAAGCAATATTCGCGCATAAATCTCAAAATATTCCAGGATTCTTCGATCCCTCCGGCGAATGGCGATAGCAAACCCATGCACGAACTCAGTTTAATGGCTGCGACTTTGGAAATCGCTTTGGAGTATGCCCAAAGACACAACGTGCAGAAAATTCTCCAGCTCAATTTGCGTGTGGGTGCGATATCGGGTGTAGTGCCTGAAGCGTTAGAATTTGCTTTTGATGCTTGTACCCAAGATACGATCGCCGCAGGCGCAAAGCTTCAGATCGAATTGGTGCCAGCCTTGTGTTATTGCAAGGATTGCGATCGCGAGTTTGCACCGCCAGAGTTCATCTACGCCTGTCCCAACTGCGGGCAAATTAGCAGCAAACTATTACAGGGACGGGAATTACAGTTAACTTCTCTAGAGGTATCTTAGCCATGTGTACGAACTGCGGATGTAGCATTACTGGGGAATTCACGATTCACGATCGCGATCTCACCCCCGAACTAAATCATCATCATGAACATGACGATCTTGGGCATCATCACCATACTCATGACTTGGAACACCACCACCATCATGACTTGGAACACCACCACGATATTGCAAGCCATAATCACGATCGCCGAAAGATCGAGATAACGCAATCTATCTTGTCTAAAAACGATCGATTCGCCGAACGCAATCGTGGCTTTTTCATGGCAAAGGGTTTGCTAGTTTTAAACGTGCTTTCTTCTCCTGGTGCGGGGAAAACAGCATTAATCGAACGGATGTTAACAGATCTAGGCGAACGTATTCCTACCGCTGTAATTGTGGGCGATCTAGCAACCGATAATGATGCTCAAAGACTACGCCAAACTGGGGCAGAAGCCGTGCAAATCACCACGGGCGAGACTTGTCACCTAGAAGCAGAAATGGTCGGTCGTGCCGCCCAGCAATTGCATCTCGACGGGATTAAGTTATTAGTAATTGAAAACGTCGGCAACCTAGTCTGTCCTGCCGCTTACGATTTGGGCGAAGATTTGCGCGTGGTGTTGTTTTCTGTGACAGAAGGAGAAGATAAATCGCTCAAATATCCAACGATGTTTAAAATTGCCGATGTGGTAATTATCAACAAAATTGATGTTGCGGAAGTGGTAGGATTCGATCGCGAGACTGCCCTCAGAAATATCCAACAAATCGCTCCCCAAGCCCAGATTTTGAAAGTTTCCGCTCGATCGGGTGAGGGGATGGATGCTTGGTATAGCTACCTCCAAGAGAAGATAAATGTGTCTGCTAATTTTTTGCAGGTTGCCAACATAAAATAGCAAGAAATTTGCGATAAGACTAGATCGAACTAGTACCCAGCGGCGAAAATAAGCCTACTATTTATTATTCAGGTAAATACCAGCTACCTAATTACTAGCGACTAGCCACTACTTACAAATCAATAGTCGGTAAATTTAAGCCACCTATGACTATTCGATTACAGATCGATTTCTGCTTTCACGAGATTGGGCGAGATCGTCAGGCGAAAGCCCACTCGCTCCGCGACTCGCTGCATGGCAAAATTCACAGGCAACATTTCGGCGGTGATCCGATCGAGTCGTTCGTCTCGACCGATTTGAACTAGCCGTCGCAGCATCTCCGTCCCCAACCCCTGTCGCTGAACTGAGTCGCTGACCATCATCGAGAATTCCGCCTCATTTAAGCCGTGCTGTTTGCTCAATCGACCTATTGCCAGGATCTCATGCTTGGCGGTGCGGGGGTTCTTGTAGTCGGCAACAAGTGCCATCTCGCAATCGTAGTCGATAAAGCACAGGCGCATCAGTCGATCGTGAGCGATCCGCTGACTCAGTTTCATGGAATGGAAGTAGCGCAGATAGACGCTTTCCTCTGAGAGCGTTTTATGGAATTGCACCGCCAGGGTTTCATCTTCAGGTCGGATCGGGCGGATCGTCACCTGCGTGCCGTCTTTCATCGTCCACGGCGCGTCGTATTGGGTGGGATAGGGTCGAATTGCTAGTTTTGGCAGTGCATCTTCGCTCACCTGTGGATCGTGCAGGACGATCCGTGCATCCAGGGCAATGAGGGAGCCATCTGCCCCGGTTGATGCCAGCAGTGGATTGATATCGATTTCGGCGATCCACCGCTGCTCGACTACAAGTTGGCTGAATCTTACTAGTAGTTGTTCGAGGGCGGCTAGATCGACTGGCGGACGACCGCGCACACCTGTGAGAGCTTGATAGATTTGCGTCTGTTCCATCATCCGCCGCGCTAAGGTGGTATTGAGGGGCGGTAGAGCGATCGCGCGGTCTCTAAACACTTCTACCAGTTGGCCGCCGACACCAAACAGCAACACAGGGCCAAATTGTGGATCGATGCTGCTGCCGATAATCAGCTCGTAACCCCCATCACGGTTAATCATCGGCTGTACCGTGACTCCCTCAAACTGCTCGGCTCCAACCCGATCGCTAACTGATGTTTCAATGGCTTGATATGCCCAGCAGACGGCCTCAGCATCCAGCAGATTTAGCTTTACGCCGCCGACATCGGTTTTATGGGCGATCGTCTGAGAGAGCAGCTTAAGCGCGACTGGATAACCGATCGCATTGGCTCGATCGACTGCTTCAGCCGCGCTAGTGGCAACATAGGTTTTGACTGTCGGAATACCATAAGCTTCCAGAATCTGTTTTGATTCCACTTCAGTGAGGAGCGTGCGACCTGCCTGATGTACCGCTTCAATAAGCTGCTTGGCAAGGACTCGATCGGGTAGTCCATCCCACTCCTCCAGCAAGGCTGGCGTTTCGTAGATGCCGCTCAGGTTGTAGCTATACTGCCACATGTAAGTAAAGACGCGGGCAGCGGAATCGGGGTAGGGATAAGTCGGGATGCTGGCACTATTGAGGATGGCTTCGCCTGCCATCACTTCTGCCCCACCCATCCAGCTTGCTAGGATCGGTTTGTCTGATAGAGCGGTTGCCGCGATCGCCGATTTCAACCGTTCGGCAGTTTGGGTCGGATCGGACATGGCTTGAGGCGTGAGAATCACCAGCGTCCCATCGCTACCCGGATCTTGGACGGCGATTTCCAGGGTTTTGGTATAGCGATCGGCATCGGCATCGCCGAGAATATCGATCGGGTTGCTATGACTCCAGTAGGGTGGCAAGGTGCGATCGAGAGCCGCGATCGTTTCTGGGGCCAGTTCGGCTAGTTCGCCCCCAGTGGAAATGAGAAAATCCGTCGCCAGTACCCCCGAACCGCCGGCATTAGTGACGATCGTTAGTCTCGGCCCTTTCGGACGGGGCTGTTTTGCCAATACCTCCGCCATATTAAATAGTTCGGAAATTTTGGTAACTCGGAGTACTCCAGAGCGGCGAAAAGCAGCATCGAGGACTTCAT
Organism: Chroococcales cyanobacterium; assembly: GCA_038247275.1. GTDB lineage: Bacteria > Cyanobacteriota > Cyanobacteriia > Cyanobacteriales > Chamaesiphonaceae > Chamaesiphon. Next base: position 5,974 of record JBBRVB010000106.1, on the reverse strand, counting down.
CGCTACCCGTCAGTGCGCCAGTATGCGAAGCCGATGCTTTGGCTGCTGCCGCTGTCCGCCCTGCTTTAATCGCAATAATCGGCTTAGTCAGGGCGACTTCACGGGCAGCCGAGAGAAACGATCGCGCATCCCCTACCGATTCCATATAGATCACAATACTCTGGGTGTGCGGATCGTCGCCGAGATAGTAAATCAGGTCGCCCCACCCCACATCGAGCATCGAACCGATCGAAATAAACGCACTGAACCCGAAATTTTCTTGCAAACTCCAGTCCAAAATTGCCGAACACAGGGCACCGCTCTGACTGATAAAGCCCACATTACCCGATCGAGCTAGGTGGGGTGCGAAGGTGGCATTGAGTCCAGTGTGGGGGTTCATCACCCCCAGACAGTTGGGTCCGACAATTCTGAGTTTGCCACGCGCCAGATCCAGGATTTGACGTTCCAGTTCGATCCCTGCTGCGCCGATCTCCTTGAACCCAGCCGAGAGAATCACGACACTCTTGACCCCTGCGGCAATACACTCGCTCACGATCGCGGGTACGGTGTGGGCGGGTGTGGCAATGACAGCGAGATCGACTGGTTCGGGTACCACAGCAATATTGGCGTAAGCCTTAATCCCCAACACGCTGTTATGGTTGGGATTGACGGGATATACAGTACCACCGAAGGGATTGCCGATTAGATTCCATAAGAGCGTGCGTCCGACACTTCCCGGCCGATCGCTAGCACCGATCGCGGCAACGGTTTTCGGGGTGAAGATCGAACTCAGGGGTTGACGCTCGGAGCGTAGAATGTCGTAGGTGCGATCGGTTGTAAAGGAGAGGGGAGTTTGCACGATAATAGACCTCTTGGATAAACCCGATTCATCTTTAACTCACCTACTTAGTCTAAACTCCAAACATTAAATTTACACTCGATCGGTATTTACCCATCATGTCATGTCGATCGCCATTATTAAGATATTATTTCAATCCTCTGCTATTTCAACTCAATTCTTGGGAGCAATGTTCCGGTAGAACTTCTTTCAATAATTAAAAAGATCTGAAGATATTTTATTCTGTAGTGTGAGAACGGAAATTTCGGGATAATATGTAGAAATAAAATATAATTTTTTGGATACTCACTACTTGCAGCATTAATCAGATCGACTTCATCGATTCTGAAATCTTAGTTGTGAGATTAGCTGCCAGACTCGCGCGCGAAAATTAAATTTTGTAAGATTCGATTGCGTAATTCCTCATGTTTTTTTAAACTGCCAAGGAAGTAATTAAAAATGACTAAATCGGAAATCTTTGTTTTTGGAGATAGCCTTTCTGATACAGGCAACTCATTTAATTTTACAAAAGGGGTGATTCCGCCAAGCCCACCCTACTTTAATGGACGCGCATCTAATGGACCCCTAGCGGTGGAACTCCTGGCCGCTCCAGATTCTAACTTCACGTTAAGTCCCGCCAATAACTTTGCTTTTATAGGTGCCAGGACTGGACAAGGTAATTCTAATGAAGACGATCTAGGCGGTGTAGACTTACCCGGCTTGCGCGACCAAGTTGATGCCTTCCGCACGAGGATCGGTTCGGGCAAAGCTGATAAAAATGGGTTGTATATTGTTTGGGCGGGTCCAAATGACTTTTTGGATTATCTGGGCGGAATCAGCGCAGAAGATCCAGCCGCACTACTCGCGCAGGGTGCAAGCAATCTCACCTACGCAGCTACCACCTTACACAGCTTAGGGGCTGAAAAGATCGTCCTCCCAAACATGGTCGATCTCGGTCGATTACCCGTTAGCAAAGGGCCTCAACAATTAGAAGCCACAGCTATTAGTAAAGCCTTTAATGCAGCCGTAGCCCTGCAACTGGGCAATCTGAATTTTCCGGCAACCGAAGTCGATCTGTTTTTCTCTGTAATTTAGGCGATCGATCGAAATAGTCAGTGAAGAGAAGCCTGATTAAGTTGGTGTTAGAGTTGAATGGTTCGGTGAAAGTTTAGTTTTCAAGCAGAGGGTTTAATGCTGAAGTTCTACTACAATCCGCTCTCTAGCAATGCGCTTCGAGTATGGGTCGCATTGCTAGAGAAACAGATACCATTTGAACAAATTTTGGTAAATTTGGATGGCGATCAGTTGGATGCCGACTTCACAGCCGTGAATCCACTCCAGCGCATTCCCGTGATCATAGACAATGGATTTCGGGTCATTGAGTCACTAGCAATTTTAGATTATCTAGAAGCAAAATATCCAACTCGATCGTTGATGCCAAGCAAGCCTGAAGATATCGCTAAGGTGCGGATGGTCGAGATGCTTGCTGTCAGTGAGCTTCAGCCTGCTACGATTCCAATGACTCGACTATTGGTAGGACTAGATGTTGACGATCGGAAGCTTGATGCGGCAAAAGGGCGAATTATCTCTGTGATCCAATTTTATGAAGACCTTTTAGGCGATCATTCTTACTTTGTCGGTGAAGAAATAACATTAGCAGATATTGTTGCAGGAACCATGGTGCCCTCATTGCCAATGTTTGGTTTTTCCTTAGACCTCTATCCTCGTCTCAAAGCTTGGTCAGAAAGACTTTCGATGCGTGAAAGTTGGCAACAAATAACACCAAAGCCTGAAGTTATGGAAGCTGCTTTGCCGATGGTTAGAAAAATTTTAGAGCAGCGATCGTAGCGATCTCAGGTTAACAACGCCCATACACACCGACCGTCGAGAGTTAATCGGTAGCAGAGAATTTAAAGTTTGTTGGTTGATATTCAGGAAAAAAGCACCATGACTGAATCAGTTGAAACTCAGATTATTAACATCGAAGAACGACTCAGGCAGGCAATGCTTGCTTCTGATGTCAGCGTTTTGAATGAACTCCTCGCCCCCGAAATTATCATCACCAGTCATCTTGGGCAATTATTAGAAAAACAAGATGATCTAGCTGCTCACGAATCTGGTTTGATTAAGATAAATGAGTTGAAACCTTCTGAACAGCATATTCAAATACATGGAGAGGTAGCGATCGTTTCAGTCCGAATGCAAATATCAGGTAGCTACAATGGCAGCCCTGCAAATGGGGACTTTCGTTTCACGCGCGTTTGGGCTGTCTCTTCTAGGGGGACTTGGCATATCATTGCTGCCCATATCGGTATAGTGGCTTAACATAGTCGTTAGTTGTGGAGATTTTAGCTTAAATATTTTCCGCAGCCGCGATCGCTTAAAACTAATTTGCAGTGCTTCGCATATGCCGATTTACTCAACAGATGCGTGGTAACTGTTCGCCACTGAGCAGATCGACAATCCGAGTAGAACCGATCGAAGTTCGCATTGTCACCAGATTAGAGCTATTATCCGTCACCCGACCGATCGCCACCGCATTTTCCCCCAATGGGTGCGATCGCATGATTCCCAAGGCTTTCTCTACCTGCACCTGGGGAATAAAGGCTATAAAACGTCCCTCATTGGCTACATACAAAGGATCGAATCCCAGAATTTCACAGGCTCCTTGTACGTCCTCCCGCACGGGAATGAGATTCTCATCGATCGAGATCCCAACATTAGCAGCGAGGGAAATTTCATTTAAGGCACTGGCTAACCCGCCGCGAGTCAGATCTCTGAGGATATGGATTTCGATGCCCGCAGCTAACAGCTTGAGTACCAGATCCGCTAGGGGTGCGGTATCGCTTTCGATAATTGTTTCAAATTCCAAACCCTCTCGCACTGCCATAATCGCCATCCCATGACGACCGATATCGCCATTTAAGACGATCTCATCTCCTGGCTGAACGGATTGGGGAGCAATAATTAGATCGGATTCAATGATGCCAACCCCAGCAGTATTGATAAATATCCCATCTCCCTTGCCTCGATCGACAACCTTGGTATCGCCAGTGACAATTTGCACGTTCGCAATCCGAGCGGCTTGTTGCATGGACTGGACGATTTGCCACAGGGTAGACATGGGCAACCCCTCTTCCAAAATGAAGCTAGCACTGAGGTACAGCGGACGCGCTCCAGCCATTGCCAGATCGTTGACTGTCCCATTTACGGCTAAAGAGCCAATGTCCCCGCCGGGAAAGAATAGCGGCTGGACGACATAGGAATCGGTAGTAAAAGCAATTCTGGATGCGGGATGCCCAGGTGTGCTGGGGAGATCGATCGCCGCCGCGTCATGTTGACAGTTAGTAGGTATCCCAAATGTCGGCACAAACATCTGGTTAATTAATTGGTGCATCAACTTACCCCCGCCACCGTGGGCTAACATCACATGAGGATATCGATCGATTGAAATCGGACAGGCTAACCGGAAGTCTTTAGGCTCTGACATTATGTTTGATGCTGGCGATAGCGATAGTAGGCGGCACAGGCTCCTTCGGAAGAAACCATCGGCGCACCTAATGGATGTTCGGGGGTGCAACCAGTCCCAAAAGCAGTGCATTCATGGGGTTTCTTCAGCCCTTGCAAAATCTGTCCACTGATACATTCAGCCGCCTCAGCACAGTGTTTATCATCCTTGCCAGTCGATGCCAAGGGAAATCGTTTTTGGGCATCGAATGAGGCATATTTGGCTTGCAAGCCCAGACCACTTTGGGCAATCTCCCCAATTCCCCGCCACTGTTGCGGCACAACTTTGAATACTTCGCCGATTAATTGCATGGCTGTGGGATTACCTTCGCGCCGGACAGCGCGAGTATATTGGTTTTCCACCGTTGCGGTGCCTGATTCTAATTGTCTCACGCATATATGAATCCCCTGCAAAACATCTAATGGCTCAAATCCTGTCACCACAATGGGCACGCGGTACTTTTGGGCGATCGGGATGTATTCGTTATATCCCATCACTGCACAGACGTGTCCAGCCGCAAGGAAACCTTGGATACAGCAGTCGGGCGAACCCAGAATTGCCTCCATCGCTGGGGGTACCAAGACATGAGACACCAGCATCGAGAAGTTGGGCAGATCTAGTTGTTTGGCTCGATCGATTGTCATTGCCGTCGCGGGTACAGTAGTCTCGAAACCGATCGCAAAAAAGACAACTTGTTTGTCGAGATTTTCCTGGGCAATTTTTAGACAATCCAAGGGTGAATAAATAATCCGAATATCGGCTCCGGTTGCTTTGGCAGTTAGTAGATCGATTCCACTACCAGGTACACGCAACATATCGCCAAAGGAGCATAAAATTACACTTGGTTGAGCCGCAATGGAAATTGCTAGATCGATCGATTCGATCGGTGTAACGCAGACGGGACAACCTGGGCCATGAATGAGCGTAATTTGTTTTGGCAGCAGTTCGTCAATGCCGTACTTGACGATCGCATGAGTCTGTCCGCCACAAATTTCCATAATCGTCCAGGGTTGGGTGACGATCGAAGCAATTTCCTGGGCTAATTGCTGGGCAAGTTTGGCATCGCGGAACTCATTAACGAATTTCATCTAATCTCAGGCATCTACAGCCATTTGCGCTAAATCGCGCAGGGTTTGTTCGGCTTCGGCTTCATCTAAAATGGCGATCGCAAATCCCACATGGACGATAACGTAATTTCCCGATCGTGCTTCAGGGACATACGCCAAACTTACTTCCTTGACAACGCCACCAAAGCTGACTCTGCCCGATCGAGTTAAGTCATCACCACAGATACTCAGAATTTTACCCGGTACTGCTAAACACATAAATAAATGCTTGAAGTACTCATATTATAGTCAGTTGCCGATGGAATACTTCTCGGTCAACGGAGACTCATGTTAACATCGCGATCGATTTTGGCGTTGCTCATGTATGTTATTAAGCTTAACTCGTTCGCGCAGCGTCTGCGACAGCAGAATCGGGAGTTATCGACGGGCATTTAAGGAGCTACGGGGACAAAAAATTGCACCGATGGCTTTTTATGTGCATCAGGATTGGGATACGAGTCAGGTTTTACCTTGGCAGCATATTCAGGGACCTTTACCTCAAGCTACTTTGATTAAGCATATTGAGTCGGCAACAGCGCAATT
>JBBRVB010000105.1:0-10760 GCA_038247275.1 Chroococcales cyanobacterium | reverse complement strand
CACTGGTAAAAATAATAATTTTGCACCCTGAATCAGTCTTCTGGCGATCGGTGCGAACTTTTCAGGGGCGAGTTAAGTTCTAGAACCGCAAGCCAGCACCGACAGCTACGCCAGTACCTTGACCCCGATCGTTATTGAGCGGTACGATTACGGAAGCTTTTAATCTTAGACTGTCGCTGAGATCTAAGTCGGCACCACCTACCAAACCAACAGTAGTGAAGCTATCATTACCTGTATTGATGGCGACTGAACCACCTACAAAGGGGGTAATCAGCATGGTACTATCGGTGTTTCTGAGTGGGAAATCGTAAGTTATTGCAGTACCAATGTTGGTACCGTTATTGGGAAAGTAGACGAATGGGCGCAGTGAGAGGTTGTCGCTCACCCCAAATTTGGAGTCAATCCCGATCGAAGTTTGACCGCTACCAAATAGTACCGATGGGCCGATCGAGCTTTGACCAACTTGTGCGCTAGCTGGCATACTCGTGCCAACTGTGACAATTGAAGATAGCAAAGCAGCTAATGTAACAAAATACTTTTTCATGATGATTTTCCTGAATTCAAATAGATGAGATCGGGTAACTTATTGCAGCACGTCTGTGCAGATGATTGCAAAACTTTTGGTTGGAATTGAGATTTAAAGTCTATACCTATAATCTACTAACTTTTCCCAGATTTACGTATCCATCGATAGTTAGAGATTTCGCCTCATCGAGCGGTCGGCGATCTTGAGAATAATTTGGCAGTGGGGCTTGGTAGCGGGTTACTCGATCGACACAGGACTCACTGGCGCGTTCATTGCTACCGATTTGGGTGCCAGTGAGATGAGAGTTAATAAGCCAATTGCTAATGGTACGAGTTTCAACATGGTCGATCCTAGTTGGGTAGTTTGTCGTCACCGCTGAGTTCGAGTGTAGGTCGTACTCCCGTCGGTACCATCGGGTAAAAGCAATAGAAGTAAAGTGAAACTATCTATCTTTAGTCACGATCGATCGCTAGAATTTACGCCCAATTTTTGGCAGGCTAAATTACTAACGACGATCGTCGTGTCGAGCTGGGTAGTTAGTCCGATCGCCTTCTCGTCGTGTCTAAACCCGGTTGGCTCCGCGTCCCTGACGGTTGGATTTGAGCTTGGTTTGCTGTTCGGGAGTGAGAATGGTCTTTAATTGTTGCTGGCTCGATTGGCGGATGGTCTTGATTTTTGCCTGCTGATCTGCGGTCAGATTCAGGCTGTTCCAAGTGTTGCCCATTGCTTGACGACGTGCTTTAGATTGCTGTTGCTGTGCGGGAGTCAGGATGGTATCCATTTGACTACGTGCAGATGCCCGGAGTTGCTGCATTTTGGCTGTTTGCTCTAGCGTGAGATTCAACCGTGCCATGCCGCCTTTGCCCCGCCCACCGCCTTGAGCGAGTTGGGCTTGCTGTGCGGGAGTCAGGATCGCATTTAACTGCGCTCGATTTGACTCGCGAATGGCTTTGAGCTTGGCTTGTTGGTCGGCGGTGAGGTTCCTGCCCTTATTACCGCGATTAGCTTGGCGTTGGGCTTTGAGCTGGGTGAGTTGTTGGCGTTGGGTGGGAGTCAAGACGGCATCGATCTGAGTGCGCTCGGAGGTTCGCAGTTGCTGCATTTTGGTCTTTTGGTCGGCACTGAGGTTCAGATTGTCCCGGTATCGCCCCATTTGCCCAGCAGCAATTCTGGTGGATGAATTAGGGCTGAAGTATTGACTCTGAGCAACTGCTGGAGCCGCAATCGCGATCGCCATCAGGGGTAATAATTTAACGAGGTAATTCTTCATCTGAGGATTGGGGTGAATGTTTGATTTCGATACTGCTATCTTAGGCTGTTCAGGTCTAGTTCTACATCCAGCTAAGGTCACGATCGCGACCCCAAATAACCTACCGCTAGTCACTGTTGCGATCGCCATAAAGCATGACAAATGTAACGATCGATTGGGAACAAATCCAGTTATGTTAGAAGCATTAGCGTTAAACAGTTGACAGCGAAAAGTGCGGTCTTGGGGTTTCCCCAAGTAGAGCACCTTTTCAAGACAGTTGACAGTTGACAGCGAAAAGGTACTTCTTTGCCTAGACAAGACAAAGACTCCGCAAAACAATCCGCTTAAAGAGGCGGGAGGCTCTGAACCCTCCATCATTAGCCACACACCACATTTAAATGCGGATCGAACTGTTCATGCGCCATCCTTTAAGATCGTTACTATATATCGAGTGGATTTTATTCGCAGTCGTCATGGCTTTGGAAGTGTTCCCGCGCGGACAAATACTGGAGCTAAAAGGGCTGAATATCGCGCTTGTGGTGGTGCTGGCGGTAATGGGATTGCGCCTACCTACAGGTAAAGTGACGATCCGAATTTTCTATACGATCGCCCAAATTGCGCTGATCTTTTTGGCGACTTATGTGGGAATGCGGCAAGTGGGGTTGCTGTATATCATCGTGCTGATTCGGAGTTATTTGATCTTTGGGCGACAGTATCGATTGTGGATTACTGGCGGGATATTTGTTTTATATCTGATGACGATGAACTTATTTCCCCATCAACGCAATCGTGCCAATCGGGGATTCCCAAATCGTCCTGAGACTAGCACTGGTAAATCGCTGCCATCCACTACCCGCGATGAGCCATCGAGCAATGCTCCAGCAGTAAGGCTCCGTCAACGAGCTGGCGAATCAGCCCAAGAGACGCGCCGCGAAAGGGATAGCTTTAAGTGGGGGTTTGTGTCTTTATTTGCAGGGATCTTGCTCAGTCTGCAATTATTAGTAGACCGAATTTTGGCAGAAAAACAAGCCAAAGAAGAACTGGCGATCGCCAATCAACGCATCCGCACCTACGCGCTCACCGCGCAAGAAAATGGCAGTTTGCAAGAACGCAACCGGATCGCCCGCGAGATTCACGACTCGCTCGGACACTCACTCACTGCGCTCAATCTCCATCTAGAAATGGCTGTCAAACTCTCTCAAGTCAAGCCAGAACAAGCTCGGGAAGTACTAATTGAAGCCAAGCGACTGGGTTCGATCGCGCTGCAAGATGTGCGTCAGTCGGTGTCCACTTTGCGCTCCGACCCCTTACACGATCGAGATTTGGCGACAGCCATTCATAAATTGGCAGATGAATTTAAGTTATCAAACTATATTCAGTCAATTTGTCGTTTGGATCTGCCGCCAAATTTACCATCAGCGGTGGCAATTGCCATTTATCGGATCGTCCAAGAAGCACTCACAAATATTAGTAAACATGCTCATGCTGATACAGTAGAGATCGAAATTCAGACCCACGATCGGGGTGTTAGTGCTGCTAAATTTATTGAATTGGAATTACGAGTTACTGACAATGGTAATGGCTTTATTCCGACTAATAATTTGACTGGATTTGGTTTACAAGGAATGCGCGAACGCGTACTTTCTTTCCAGGGTCAGTTTAAAATTATTAGCCATCCCGATCTCGCTAACAAGAACATCGGTCGGGTTGGTTGTCAAATTATAGCAATGATTCCAGTCCTCACCAATTAGTTATTTGAGTATCACCGATCTATTCAGGTTCGGGGAGAGAATCGATCGATGGCGGATCGTTAATATGTACAATATTCTCAACTGCCATTTTACCCACTACCTATTACCCATTCCCTATTACCCATTACCCATTCCCCATTCCCCCGATCCCAATGGCAGAGCAAAGCAAGCTACCACAACGACATCCCCAAGAAAAGATCGATCGAGCAATTGTGGATCGATTATTAGAAAGCGACCCCCAAGAAGCGATGGCTATAGCCGAACTCGCCAGACTGAGAATTCGCTACAAAGGCTTTCCAGGGGCAACAGACATCCAAGCCAATCTCGATCGATTGCTAATCGAGTGGCACATGACAGAGGAACAATTATTTGTCAAAACTCGCGAACTCCACGCCAACGAACCGATCTATCAAGTCAAAGCCAAAAAGTATCAAGAGCAAGAAGATTGGAATTAAATTAGCAAGTTAAATTTTTGTGACGAGAATTTAGCTGTGCTGGGATGAGAATGTGCCATGGCTGCTTACCGCTATGGTTATCCGTATTCAAGCTCCTGCTCAATAACCGAACTGTACCAGATATAATGAAAAGAGAGATATCTACATAATACTCGACTCGATCGGACGCTTACCCATGCTCGACTTTACTATTATCCTGCTACTAATTCTTGCCGCAGCAGGGATTGGCTATGACATTGTGGATATATTGCCCAGTGAGATGTTGGCACAAGTCACCAATCAGGAGGGTTTACGGATCGTCACAGCCGGGTTCTCGGCGTTATTTGGGGGGATCTTTGGCTACGTTGTCAAAAATGCTTATCGCCGATTGGAATTTCAGGTTAGGCAGTTACCTGTAGATGTGCTACTGACTAGAGCTGTCGGCCTAGTTATCGGCTTACTCATTGCCAATCTCATGCTGGCACCAGTTTTCCTCTTACCCATCGCCCCAGAGTTTTCCTTCCTCAAGCCCTTGTTGGCAATTTTGGGAAGTGTGATGTTTTGCTACTTGGGCGTAACTCTCGCCGACACGCATGGGAGCGCGTTTTTGCGCTTGCTCAATCCCCAAAGTGTGGAAACGATGTTGGTTGCGGAGGGCACCCTCAAAGCAATTGCTCCCAAAGTCATCGATACTAGCTGCATCATCGATGGCCGGATTGAAGAATTATTAAGTACGGGGTTTGTCGAAGGACAGATTTTAGTCCCGCAGTTTGTGATTCAAGAATTACAAACACTCGCCGATGCTGCCAACGATATGAAACGGACGCGCGGACGGCGAGGTTTAGATATTCTCAATCGGATGAAAGATGGTTTTCCCGATCGCATTATCATTCACCCGATCGATTATCAAGATATTACTACTGTCGATGCCAAGTTAGTCCACTTTGCTAGCGAAATTCGCGCCACTCTACTCACTAATGACTACAACTTGAGCAAAGTCGCCAGCCTGCAAGAAGTTTCAGTCTTAAATGTCAACGATCTCGCCCATGCTGTGCGTCCGATTTATCTACCTGGCGACTGTCTGGAAATCAAAATTATTAAAGATGGGAAAGAAGCCGCTCAAGGGATCGGCTATCTCGATGATGGGACGATGGTCGTCGTTGAAGAAGGTCGCAAATACGTCGGCGGCGGATTACAAATTATCGTGACCTCAGCACTGCAAACGTCGGCTGGTCGGATGATTTTCGCGAGACCTTATGCTTCGATGATGGCGTAGATTAGTTACAAGTAAAAACATTCGGTTCTCCCGACGCGGTAAAGTGGGCAGTGATATCCTCAAAGTTCACTTCCACAAATTGAAACACTCGATCGCAATATTTATCAATCAGAAGTATCTTCAAGAGAGTCGCAACAATCAAGTCCAAAAGAAGCTTAAAATCAATCCATGTGTTCTGGGTGGAGTCGGATCGTCGGAACGCCCTGTCTCGATCTTAATGCCGAAAAGAAGCTGCGATCGAGAATCTGAAAAATGGAATGATAGGATATCCGATCGCACAATAAAAGAGGAGAAATTTATGAATTTTCCCCTCCTCGATCGAGCGATCTACTATAACTTTTCACGGGGCACAAGCCGCAACTGTCAACTGTTTAACAGTCCTAGTTAAGATGATTATCTAAATCTAATAAAACTACTTGCTCGATCGGTCGATCGACAACTAGCCGTTGGGCGACACCACCAGGGATGATGCCATAGACTGCGCTGCCATTGCTGTAGACGATCTGACCCTCTGCACCGACATCAAAAGCTAACACGCCATGTCCGATAACTTTTGGTTCGCGGTGGGGGTATTGCTCGACCAATTCCCACGAGCGGGGGACTAGGGACGGCGAATCAGCATCGCCGAACCGCCGATTGCGCTCCATCTCTGCTCCGACATCCACCAATCGACCCAAAACTAACATTTGGTGGCGACTGATAGACTGTGGGATCTGGGTGGCTGGCAATAAAGATGTGCCAGTATGACTGCGGGTAAAGAAATTTAGCCATGCCCACACTGCTGTCAATAATCGAGTGGGAATCGCCAGCAGCTCTTTGAGTACCTGGGAAAACCGCGCTCGTTGGCGCAGGGAGCGGTAGGGACGGCGAATATAGTACAAAGTGCCATCCGCAGTCAAGTGGGGGCTGAGTAGGTCATATTTGGGGTCGCTGGCGAGAGTAACTACTTCCTGCCGATCGATATCTAGTTGTTCGATCGTGGAATGCTTTTGTTCGATCATCTGACCCGATCCATCACGACCGATCCCCGCAGACTGAAAGACGATCGCCCGCCGAAAACCAGGAATCCATTTGGGAGCGAGATCGATCGAGTCACCTTCAGTTACTTGTGCCAGGTGGACGGCATTTACTGGCATTGTCGCGATATTCGCCGTACCATCTTTACCGATCGCCGCACAAGCGATTAATTGGTAATCGGGATGAAAATCCACCCGATCGATTTTGAAATCGGCACTATGAAATAATCTTTTTTCTCTGGTGTTTTGGCGTGGTTCCGGGAAAGTGGCTCCGCCAATCGTCATCGCAGTCGCAAATCGTTCGAGCGTAAAAATCCCGCCGACTTCCCCCGCTTCGAGAGTATATAGTAAGCGATCGGCACTAGTCGGACAAACACCTTGGACGGCGATCGGGACATGAGCGCGATCCGGCTGTCGATCTTGCCCCATTCCCGCTGGTAGAAAACTCGGTGTAGTGTTCTTTTGCTTCCAACCATTGCGTCGCTGCATCTGGACCGATCGCTGCTGTACAGCTTGCCCAAACTCACTAATAATGGTCTGGACATTGGCTTGACCCAATTTAAGGTAGAGTCTACCTCCAGATAGGTATGCAAAATTAAAACTCATGCGATCTTCAGTAAGCGTTTGCTGGTGGGCATTTCAGATATAGCAATCTCGCTGCTGTACCTACTCTACTGTTCCCCAAGAATCATCCAGAAAGCTCATTTTACTGAAAACTTCTCAAATTACATTGGCAGGGTGAGCGGTGGGAGTCAATGCGGGAATACCAGCTAAATCGAGAATTTGGGGAATTAGATCTTCGCGCCTCACCGCCATCAGATGCACGCCTTGACAGAGTTGACTCGCAAGTCGCACTTGCTCGGCGGCGATTTTTATCCCTTCTTGTAATGGTTCTGACGATCGAGCCAAGCGATCGATCGTGTGTTGGGGAATTTCTACTCCTGGGACATTCCGATTGATAAATTCGGCATTTTTGGCAGACTTGAGCAAAAAGATTCCAGCCAGCACCGGCTTTTGATAGCCGTTTGCGATTTGGGCCATGAATTTATCTAAGATCTCAAAATCAGAAATGAGTTGACTCTGGAAGAATTGGGCACCAGCGGCGATTTTTTGCTCGAATCGTCGCTCCAAGCCCGATTTACTTTTGCACTGAGGATCTACCGCCGCACCGACAAAAAGGTCTACAGCACCATCTGGCAGGGGCTTGTCGTTGCCATCAAGACCGCGATTGAGGTTGCCGACGATTTTCAAAAGTCGGACGGCTTCTAGGTCGAATACGCCTTTGGCATCAGGATAATCGCCAGCCTTAATCGGGTCGCCAGTAAGAGCTAAAATGTTGTGGATACCCAAGGCATGGGCACCTAATAAATCGCCTTGCAGTCCAATGCGATTGCGATCGCGACAAGCAAATTGACACACTGGTTCGATGCCATGTCGCTGCAAAATTAATGAGGCGGCTAATGGTGACATCCGCATCACTGCCCTACTCCCGTCGGTGACATTGACAGCATGAACGCGATCTTTCAGGCAGTTCGCCATCTGCATCATGTGGGTGATATCGCCACCTTTGGGCGGGGCAACTTCCGCCGTAATTAAGAACTCACCATTTGCCGCAGCTTGTCGAAAATCGTTCACGATCGCACCCGATGACTACACCTTTCTATCATACAGGGGATGGGGGATGGGTAATAAGGGGTAATGAGTAATGGGTAATGGGTAATGGGTAATGTGGATGACTAGCCATCCTTTATCGATCGTTAACGCCCGATCGATTTAACCTCATTTGATATTTGTCACAGAAGAGGCAAGGCAAGATGTCAAAAACGATCGCTTGGTACGACTTGCGATCGATTTAATTCACCATATTGTTCTTACCCATTACCCATTACCCATTACCCACTACCCATTACCCATTCACCTCTACCCTCTACTAGAAAATCCCAAAGCTCCCTTCACATCCGCTAAGGTGCGATCGGCGATCGTGGCGGCGCGATCTCTGCCGTCTTTGAGAACGGATTGGAGATAGGCTTTATCGGTCATGACTTCTTGATATTTGGCTTGGATCGGTCGTAAATGCTCGATCGTGGCTTCGGTGAGCAGGGGTTTAAATTGACCCCAGCCGAGATCTTGACATTCGCTGGTGACGGTCTCTTTAGATTTGCCCGACATTAGCATGTAGAGAGTTAGGAGATTCCGACATTCGGGACGATCGATCGCCTCAAATGTCAGCCCGCGTTCGAGATCGGTTTTACATTTTTTAATCTTTTTCTGAATTAGTTCGGGTGGATCTAATAAATTGATCCGACTCAGATCGGACGGATCGGATTTTGACATCTTCCTAGTCCCATCAGTGAGGCTCATGATTCTGGCTCCATCTGTTTGAATAAGGGCGTGGGGCAACTTGAGCACTGGCTCTTTTTTGGCAAATTGATGATTGAATCTAGCGGCAATATCACGCGTTAATTCTAAATGTTGTTTTTGATCTTCACCCACTGGAACTTCATCGGCTTGATACAGCAGAATATCCGCAGCCATCAATACTGGATAATCTAATAAACCGACGTTGACATTCTCGCCTTGTTTAATTGCCTTTTCTTTAAATTGGATCATATCTTGCAACCAATTCAACGGTGTAACACAATTGAGCAGCCAAGTTAGTTCGCTGTGGGCGGGAATATGAGATTGAATAAAAATGCTAGCATGGTCGAGACTAATCCCACATGCTAGGTATAAAGCCGCGATCGTATAACTATTTTCAGCTAAAGTTTGCGGATCGTGAGGGGCGGTAATCGCATGAAGATCGACGACACAAAAATAATTTTCATACCGATCTTGATGTTCGACCCAATTGCGAATCGAGCCTAAATAATTGCCTAGATGCAAATTACCAGTCGGTTGGATGCCAGATAAAACACGTTTTTTGGTCATAAATAAATGGCTCTACCGAACTGTGGCGGCTGCGATTTGGTGCAAAGGTTTTTTATTATAGCAAAGGATCTCAGTTTTCCAAAACAGCGGCACATGGGAGCAGCACACTTTTTTGTGTGGCTGTCCTCACCATAGCAACAAAGGCAGAAGTACATCCGCAATCCAACCTACAGATCTTCCTACCCCCTACCCTCTACTCTCTACCCCCTAACTTGGGTAACTGGCTCATACTTTCTAAATCTAGTACTTTTGCCAATAAATCCGGCTCCATCAATCCTTGCTCCAAGACAATTTGACGTAGGGATTTCCCAGTGGCGAGGGACTCCTTTGCCACATTAGCGGCGTTGAGATAGCCGATGTGAGTATTGAGGGCAGTAACGAGTGCGAGGCTGCCTTCGGCATAGTCATGACAACGTTCGGGATTAGCGATTATACCTACAATACATTGGTCGGTCAGAGCTTGAAGCGCATTACCGAGGATCTCGATGCTATGAATTAAGTCGTAAGCGATGAGCGGCATCATGACATTTAATTCTAACTGTCCAGCTTGAGCCGCCATTTCGATCGATCGATCGAATCCCATCACCTGAAAACAGACCATCGAAATCATCTCCGCCATCACCGGATTGTATTTTCCAGGCATAATTGACGAGCCAGGTTGGACGGGAGGCAGTTGGATTTCTTTGAAACCAGTTTTGGGGCCAGAATCCATCAATCGCAAGTCATGGGAGATTTTTACTAGGTCAGCAGCGAGATTGCGGAGACTGCCAGAGACATTTACAAATGGTGCCATACTTTGCATCGCTGCCATCAAATGGGGTGCCACAGTCAGGGGTTGCCCGATTAATTCTCCCAAAATCTGGGCAACAGTCGATCGATATTCTGGATGGGTATTTAGTCCCGTTCCGACAGCACTACCACCCAAACCTAACTTTGTCAGATCGCCAGCAGCGGTCGTAATTCGCACTCGATGATCGCGCAAAATCTGAGCAAAGGCTCCAAAACTATCCCCCAATCTCACCGGGACGGCATCCTGCATGTGTGTCCGTCCAGATTTGACGATCGAGTGAAATTCTACCGCTTTTTTGTCCAATGCCGCGATCGCACTATCTAGCGCAGGATACAACGTATGGGTAAGAGCCAGCAATCCACCCACCCGAATCGCCGTCGGAATTACATCATTGGTAGACTGTCCGTAATTCACTTGGTCGTTGGGATTTACCCGTTGGTAGTTGCCCTTAGTGTCGCCCAATAGTTCCAGGGCGCGATTGGCTAGGACTTCATTGACATTCATGTGGTGGGAAGTCCCCGCACCAGCCTGATAGACATCTACGACAAATTGATCGCGGAGATTGCCCTGCAAAATCTCATCGGCGGCGGTAATGAGAGCTTGACTAATGTCCTGGGGAATACAGCCTAACTTGCCATTGACGATCGCGGCAGCCTTTTTGATTAAGATACAAGCATCAATATAGGTAGCGAGTGGCTTGAGTCCGCTAATCGGAAAATTCTCGATCGCGCGCAGAGTTTGAATACCGTAGTATGCAGATGCCGGGATCTGCCGTTCGCCCATCGAATCT
>JBBRVB010000104.1:0-10784 GCA_038247275.1 Chroococcales cyanobacterium | reverse complement strand
TTAGCTTTGCATGATTTTCGACCCTTTTTCTCTCTCTGCCTGCTTTTGCGCTACTTGTGTCAGGCAGTCAGGTCAATTCGAGTTAAATATGGGGGCGATGTAATAATTCCATCAATAGAGTCGCTATGAATACAAAGGTTTCTTGAATCTATCGAAAGTGGGAAATGAATTATATTGTCAATCTTGGGGATAACGGCTGAGTCGAGATCGTAGATCATGAAATCTATAACTCTCAGCCATTCTGCAATAATGTCTCCAATGGAATATTCTACTTTATTTTCTAAAGTCTTGACCCATGTAGGATTAGATCCTCCTTTGTAGCCAGCGAGTTTCCTTGCTGTAATGAAAAGGGCCGATTTTAAAAACGCTTCAAACGAATTAGGAAATAAGGGAATCTCTTTAAGAGGATTGAATAATCCACTCTCTATAGGGATTTGAGAATAGTTGTAGGAATTCAGAACCGAATATAAAGTGCGGATACCTCGGCTTAAGCTTTCAGACATGAAATCCACAAGGGAATCATCATTTTGACTTTCAGATATAGATTCAAAAACTCGATCTTTGATTTCCTTTGATAGTTTTTCTATGAATTGGCTTTTTTCAAGCAAAAACCCACTTTTGGCAGCAGAAAATATGTTCATTACCGGATTGATTTCACATCCGATAGTCTGTAGTTTATATCTCGAAGCGACTAGTGCAGTGGTTCCACTGCCATGCCAAGGATCTAGTAATATATGATACTTATTCATACCCAAATACTCAATAGCCGAAGTAAAGAAAGCTTCACTATAACCTGCATAATATGGATGCCAAGAGTGAATGCCCTTACGCTCTGAAGGGCTTCGTTTTGCACTTGCCAACTTTTCTGATAGAGAGATATTAGGATTCAATTACTACCACGACCACAGATTATTGTGAGATTTTTCAATCGTAATGCTAATGGCTCGTTGAGGACTGTTGGATCGTACCGCCATTCCCAATTACCTTCGGCTAAACCCGGAAAATTCATCCGCGCCGCACCGCCTAAACCCAGCACATCTTGGAGGGGAAAGATTGCCGTACTCGCTACTGAAGTCATCGCCAAGCGAATCAAATCCCAATGTACTCCCGCCGGACAAATCCCACCAGAATATAATAAGAATCGATCGCGTTCGACACCTTCTAATTTCTCAAACCAACCCACACTAGTATCATTGTCGTGAGTACCTGTGTACACCACAAAATTGGGCGCGTGATTGAATGGTAAAAAGGGGTTGCCATTATCCGATCCGAAAGCAAATTGGATGATTTTCATCCCTGGAAAACCAAACTGATCGCGTAGAGCTTCCACATCGGGGGTAATTACGCCCAAATCTTCAGCCAATATTGGCAAATGTCCCCATTTTTGTTGAATGGTGGCGAATAAATCTGCACCTGGAGCCTTAATCCACCGTCCATTCATGGCTGTAGTCTCACCCTGTTCGACTGCCCAAAATGCTTGGAAACCGCGAAAGTGATCGACCCGAATTACATCCACCAATTTGAGGAGTGATTCAAACCTTTGAATCCACCAATTAAATTGGGTATGTGCTAGATTTTCCCAGTGATAAACTGGATTTCCCCACAATTGTCCAGTTTCGCTAAAGTAGTCGGGCGGTACGCCAGCCATCAGAGCGGCGGCTCCGGTGTCGGGATCGAGTTCAAAGAATTCTTGATTTGCCCAGACATCGGCACTATCGTGAGCGACATAAATCGGAATATCACCGATGATTTCAACTTGGCGATCGCGTGCGTAATCTCTTAGTGCCGACCACTGTTCAAAGAACTTAAATTGAATGAATTTATGATAACTAATGTGGTGCGTGAGTTGGTTTTGCCAGTGAATTAGGGCGATCGGTTCGCGTTTGACTAAATCTGGCTCCCATTGATACCAGCCCTTGCCATCATGTGCTTCGCGTAACGCCATAAATAAGGCATAATCATCCAACCAATAGATCTGACTGTGGCAGAAGTTATCGAAGTTGTGCTTTTGGTCAGCCTCGGCGAATGATTGAAATCGCTCGAAGGCAATATGAAATAATTTAGTTTTGACTTCGATCGTCAGCGCAAAATCAACACGATGAGTCGGAAAATTGGGGAGATTTTCTAAATCTGCGGCAGCAAGTAATCCATCATTTAAGAGTTTAACCGGACTGATTAACAATGGGTTGCCGGCGATCGCCGAATAACACATATAGGGCGAATTTCCATAACCTGTCGGCCCTAACGGTAGGATTTGCCAATATTTCTGGTTGGCATCGTGCAAAAAGTCAATAAATTTATACGCATCTTCACCTAAGTCGCCAATCCCAAATGGACTAGGCAATGAGGTGGGATGGAGGAGAATTCCACTGGAGCGAGTCATAAGTGAGGGGGTAGAGGGCAGAGGGTAGAGGGTAGGGGATGGAGGGTAAGGGATAGATGGTAATTAGGGCAACAAACTGTCGATCTGGCGAACCGAAATAGACTACTACAAGCCGATCTATGGGGGAGCATGGTGAATATAGTTTCTTATCTACTCTCTACCCTCTACCCTCTACTCCCTAGAATTTCAACACCTTTGCCACTGTCTGCACGTCTTTATCACCACGTCCCGAGCAATTGATGACAATTTTGGGGCTACCGGAGAGTTGGGGGCAGAGCGTTTCGAGATACGCGATCGCGTGGGAAGTTTCGAGAGCAGGTATGATGCCTTCTAACTGGGATAGTAACTGAAAAGCAACCAGAGCTTGAGTATCGGTCACGCTATAGTATTCTGCGCGTCCCAAATCTTTGAGATAGCTATGTTCTGGCCCTACTCCAGGATAGTCCAATCCAGCACTGATCGAATGCGCCTCAGTCACTTGACCATCATTATCCTGCAATAGATAACTCATCGCCCCATGTAAAACGCCTGGACGACCCTTGGTAAGCGTCGCGGCATGTTTGTCGGTATCCACACCTTCCCCAGCAGCTTCCACCCCAATCAGGCGCACGGTTGGCTCCTTGACAAATTCGTGAAATAGTCCCATCGCATTGGAACCACCACCGATACAAGCGAGGAGAATATCTGGTAAACCGCCCCACTTTTCGATCGCTTGTTCGCGTGTTTCTCGCCCGATAATCGCATGAAAATCACGCACGATCATGGGGTAGGGATGAGGCCCCGCAACCGATCCGAGGATATAGTGCGTCGTCTCGACATTGGTTACCCAATCCCGAATCGCTTCACTCGTCGCATCCTTGAGCGTACCAGTTCCCGCCGAGACTGGATGTACCTGGGCACCCAACAGCCGCATCCGAAACACGTTGAGTTCTTGGCGTTCCATATCTTGAACGCCCATGAAAATGACACAATCTAGCCCAAATCGAGCGCAGGCGGTGGCTGTAGCCACACCATGCTGTCCCGCACCCGTCTCGGCGATCACCCGCTGTTTGCCCATCCGTTTGGCGAGTAGTACTTGCGCGAGGGCATTATTAATCTTGTGAGCACCTGTATGATTTAGGTCTTCGCGTTTGAGGTAAATCTGGGCACCAGTGCCATCGGGACGCGCATAACGCTCGGTGAGGCGTTCGGCAAAATACAGCGGGCTAGGTCTGCCTACATAGTCTTTGAGGAGTCCATCGAGTTGCTGCTGGAATTCGGGATCTTGAGTGTGTCGATAGTAGTCAGCTTCAAATTCTAGCAACGCTGGCATCAGCGTTTCTGGGACATATTTCCCCCCAAATTTGCCAAACCGACCGAGATTGTCTGGCTGTTGAAGCGGTAATTGACGATTTTGGTTGGGTGAGAGGGGCGTTTGAGTCATAAATTTGGTGATGGGGGAAGTTGCTCAAAGCTGCTGCAAGCTCAGAGATTGCGGTGGTAACTGGCGTAAATATCGATCGACTCGATCGTCATTACTCGATTGACTATTATACCGTTGCTCGATTGTCCCGAGCCACGATCGCCATCTAGATTAGGTCGGGATCGATTTGGACTCTTGCCAAATCACCGTAAATCAGCACCGCCAGAATTAGCAATTAGTTCATCCGACTGCTCAAAAAAGTCGAATCTAGCAATCTCAACTAGCTAACTCATTGCTAGCATCCGTTGCATCGGACGTAAAGCCGCCAATCTAACATCTTCAGCCATTGTAATTTCTGGCGATCGAGTCTTCATTGCTAGATACAATTTCTCCAGTGTGTTCAATCGCATGTGCGGACATTCATTACAAGCACAATTATTGATTGGTGGCGCAGGGATAAACTCTTTATTAGGTTGAGCTTTCTGCATTTGATGAATGATTCCTGGCTCAGTTGCAATGATAAATTGCGTGCTTTGACTCTCGGCGGTATATTTTAACAATGCACTTGTCGAGCCGATAAAATCAGCATGTTGCAATACCGACTCTTCACATTCTGGATGCGCGATAATTTCCGCATTAGGATAATTAATTTTCAACTGGATTAACTTCTTCTCCGAAAAAGTTTCATGTACCATACAACTCCCTTGCCACAGCACCAGCTCCCGCTCGGCTTGCTGCATCACGTAGCGACCTAGATTACGATCGGGTGCGAAAATAATGCCCTGTTCGATCGGAATCTGCTTAACTATTTTGACAGCATTGGAACTCGTACAGATAATATCACTCAGGGCTTTGATTTCTGCTGTACAGTTGATGTATGAAATCACAATATGGTCGGGATATTGAGCTTTGAACGCGGCAAACTTATCCGGCGGGCAACTATCAGCTAACGAACATCCCGCTGCTAAATCTGGCAATAATACCAACTTATTTGGATTCAAAATCTTGGCAGTTTCCGCCATGAAGTGAACGCCAGCAAATACGATAACATCGGCATCGGTATTCGCCGCTCGGCGCGACAATTCTAGTGAGTCGCCGATAAAATCCGCTACATCCTGAATTTCTGAATCTTGGTAATAGTGTGCCAGGATGACAGCATTGAGCGATTGCTTTAACTCCTGGATTGCTGCTACCACATCCACAGGGATGGCATCTGGGTTAGTAGTCGGACGTGCGGTAACAAACATCTTGGTGGTTGGTTTGGGTCTATTTGGGGCGATCTATTCTAATTATAGTAGATTTCACCAAAATACCAAGTATTTCACGATCTAGCGATCTCGCAATACATTTAATTTCATTACCACTCGATCGGCAGTATCTCGATCCCTCATACCACTAACGCCATCAGCAGCCGTAATTGACGATGCTTTGGTGGGCGGTACGATCGAGTGTATCATCGAGCTAGGCTTGAGTTATTGTACCTGCGGATCGATAACTCTGGGCAACAAAACCAAGCCGGTTGCGTCGATCTCTCTAGTTGGATCGGTAGTAGTAATCTAGGCGGCAATTTTGACAATCCGCTCGTCGCCAACTCACACATCTCCAACTAGCCAGGTACCATCAGCCAAGAGGATGCGAGGATGACGGATGAGCAAAGAATTTATGTTCATACTCGATCGGTAAAGATAAAGGTCATAATGGTCTATGGATGAAATAATTCGATCGCAGATCGCAGCGGTAACTATTGCTCATCGCTGACGTGTTGCCAAGCGAAGACCGAATTAACAATCGATGCTTAGTTGCTGTCTCGTAAACCATCTAGCTGAAATTCTACAATCCGATCGTTGAGGTGCTTCAGGAATCGATCTGGCAATCTGAATTGCGATCGAGCGATCGCAATCGTTACTAGATCGCCATATTTCTCGATTTACATCTACTCACTCATTGATATCCCATTCAATCGCTTTATGGATTACGAACAGCCTCCATCAGAATCAAAAATTACGCCAGCAGCGGAAACTGCTGCTGAAATTAGTTCCGAGCCGCCTAATTTTGAGACGGAGATCGCCCCAACATCCGCCCCAAAAGCTGAAAATCCGTGGGTGGAAACCATCAAAACGATCGGATTGAGTGTCGTCTTGGCAGTGGGAATTCGGACTTTTGTCGCTGAGGCGCGGTATATTCCCTCTGGCTCGATGTTACCCACATTACAAATTAACGATCGCTTAATCATCGATAAGGTTACCTATCTGTTTTCCGATCCCAAGCGTGGGGATATCGTCGTCTTCAATCCTACCGCCCAACTAGAAAAAGAAAAATATAAGGATGCTTTTATCAAACGGGTGATCGGTCTTCCCGGAGATCGGATCGATGTCAAAGCTGGTAAAGTTTACCTTAATAACAAACTGTTGACTGAAAACTATCTGGACGAACTATCCAATCGAGACTGGAGCACGACCGATCGATTTACCAGTAATGAGCTGTACAAGGTACCTTGGCCTAAAGATGGTGTCGTACCCAAGGGTCAATATCTAGTCTTGGGTGACAACCGCAACAATAGCTATGACAGTCACTACTGGGGCTTTGTCCCCAAAGATAAAATCGTCGGTAAAGCTTCGGTGCGATTTTGGCCGATCGATCGTGCTGGTGGGATCGATCCACAACCTGATTATCGCTAGTTCCCGGCTATAGTGTCACATATATGAAGGAAGAACACGATCGATCGCCATCTGACGAGCCAATAGTACCAAAAGTTGCAAATCCCTGGGCGGAGACACTCAAAACTATCGGTTTTAGTGTCGTTTTGGCATTGGGGATTCGGACTTTTGTGGCTGATTCGCGGTTTATCCCATCTGGCTCGATGCTCCCGACGCTCCAAATTGACGATCGCTTGATTATCGATAAGATTAGTTATCGGTTTTCCGATCCTCAGCGCGGGGATATCGTTGTCTTCAATCCTACCGCCCAATTGGAACAGGAATTAAAAGCTGACGGCGAACCCAAATACAAGGAGGCTTTTATCAAACGGATCGTCGGACTACCTGGCGATCGGATCGATGTCAAAGACGGTAAAGTATATATCAATCGTCAGTTATTACCAGAAAACTATCTCGGCGAACCCCCCAAATATAACTGGAGTAGTGCGGAAATAACTGCTGATGGCATTGTGCCCACAGATAATTATTTAGTATTAGGTGACAACCGGAATAATAGCTATGATGGTCACTATTGGGGCTTTTTACCTAAAGATAAAATCATTGGTAAAGCTATTATCCGGTTTTGGCCAATTAATCGCGTGGGTGGGATCGATCCACAGCCTGATTATCGGAAATAGATCGATTTATGATAGAAGAGTAGCGCAAACCACTCAACTAAGAGCAAGCGAAATGTCAGACAAACTAGACCAAATTGAAAGGCTGATAGAATCCAATGCCAGAGCTATTCTTCCCTTAACCAATCAGAGTGTCGAACTCAATACCAAAATCGATCGAACCAACGCTATCATCGTTGAATTAGCAAATGTCGTCTATGCGGTCTCAAATCGCCAAGAAGACCACGAACATTGTATCACCCGACTAGAAGATCGCCTCTAGCGCGAATTTCAATCTCGGAAATCGATCGATTGGGATGGGAAGTAGTCGGCATTCAGCCGTCAGATTTGCTACTCAAATTAGTAAATTTAGTTCAAACCCGCTCGTCAAACCTCGTTCTAAAACTGCCGTATTTAATCCAATATTGTTTGATTTGGTGGTGGGGAGTATGTAGACTAGCAGTCGCTTGATACAAGACTACTTGACAACGATCGCCGATCCAAATTTTGCCGATCGATTCTACCGAAATCAATGTCCCACCTAATGCTTCAATACACTCGGTAAATCGCTCGATCGTACTATAATCAACTGTTTCAAAGACGAAAAAATTACCCGCAGAGATTAAGTGTCGGCTCCGAACCCAACATTGCATTTTCTTCTCGGCTTCTGGTGGTAACATCACTATGAGAAATAATAAATGCCGATCGTATCTGGCAGCCCAACAAAAGCCGATCTAAGCTGATAACTAGAGCGACTTAATCTCGTCTGCAAAGCTGGTTACTTTTTCAAATTTCAACATCCCAAATGCCGAACCCCAGACTTTTTCATGGGTATGAATATCCATACCTTTATCGAGACTTACCCACGTCTGTTCGCCGATTTCCACATCGCTAATTAGATAGGTACTTGCGCCATTACGCTCGATCAGGCATTGATTTCCTGGCTCGACTCGACCCCGAAAGATACCGCCATCGCGACTAAAAATCATCGAACAATGGCAGCGGCGTTCGAGACATTCATGGGTAATTGTATTTAAAATCTCTGGCGATCGAGCGGCTCCAGCATAGAGCATCGCATCATTGAGACTATAATTTTCAATATAAGTATCTGCACCGCGATCTACTAATTTGTGTACGCCCTGACGGTAGGGACTCCATAGATCGTAATCATAAACCTGCTCGGAATAAAACCCGATCGCATTGAAAAATTCAAATGGTAATGGTCGAAAAAAGATCCGAATATGTGCATAATGCTGAGGTTCTAAAGTCGATTGGTGATGATTGCTAAATTCACCAGCCATCCATTGAGCCAATAGGATCGAATCACTCATAAAACTGAAATTTTGAATTAAGTTGTTGCCATCGAACGTAATTCTGAAGAAAAGGAAGCCGTGACGACACCTGTTCCATCGCTAGTTTTAATTGTCGCTACTCGAAATCGGAGATTGGGATTGACAAACCAAATTCGCTCTTCAGCGGCGGCTCGATCGTACTCTGTCGTCAACACAAATACACCATCGGCAGTGATGTGATAGTGAGCTGCTGCGGGGATAGTCTCAGCATAACCGCGATCGCGCAATAATTGACCCCGATCGGGTACATGGGGGTCGGGAATCGGTACCAAGACAGTACTCCCTTTGAGCACCTCGGCTTCATCCCAGTCGGATTCTCCCTCCCAACTCATTTGGAAGGGCATCACCGCCTGACTGGGATCGAGATCGTAGGCTTGGCAAAGTTCAATGACTGCGGGATCGCTGGTAGTCAGCGCGACAATATCGATCTCCGATCGAACTGCTTCAAAGTGACCGAAGATCATGTGATGGGCACTCCGCTGAGACTTCCATTGCCCGATCGAACTTTCCACAAATTGAGTAATGTCCATTCGTACCCTAATTAACGTTTTTTTGATTTGGATGGCGGGCGACGCGATATTTCCTTGGGAGTGCTAATTTGATCCACTGATGGTGCCTCAACTGACGCTCCTGCTACCGCCACGGGGATATTCTCGACATTGGGCATTGGTGTCGATAGCATCCGCACGCTCACCACTTTTCCGCCACGTTTACCGATCGATTGGATCGTTTTTGATAACGAGGAATAAGCGACTTTGACTGTGTAAACACTACTTCTGAGCATCGCTTGATGAGGGCTACCAGCGATCTCGATTGCAAATATGCGATCGAGATCGCCACTTAGGTTAAATGCAGTATTCATTATGATAATTTTAATTTCAAAAAATTTATAAAACTGTTCGCACGATCGAGCCAGAACTAACTGAGTGAAAGTTATTTATTCAATATTTTACTCAGTAATCATCCAGCTTCGATCGGCTCTAGCAAAATCTAGCAACCAACTTATCTCTCAGTAAAGTTAGCTAACTTCGGTGATACTCAAGATTTTGCCACCAGTTTTGTGGATGTTTTGGATCTTCTGAGCTAGTTGGCTATAGTTGACTTCAAATGTCGCGGCACTTTTAGTCACCCGTGCCCCAAAATTAGCTTTGGTAATGGCGATCCGGAAGCGTTTGCCAGTATTGGCATAAGCACCAGAACCACCACGAGCAGGGGGTTTTATTGCGGTGGCCCGATTGCCAGCAATTTCGCTAATTAGTTTAGCTTTATTGCTACTGTCGCTACTAGATGCATCGCCCCGCATCAGCGCGAAGGCACGATTGAAAGTGACATTTTTGTTGCCCATTTGGGTTTTATTCCCACGGGGGCTAGGGACGACATTTTCCCCGAAGCTGAGGCTATATTCATCGCTACTGATATAGGAATCAATTTCGGCTGACAAACCATATTGGTTATAAATTAAGACGTGTTCAGCGATTTCGGTTTGGTCGTTGGGTGCCCGACCTAATAAATGTTTGAAATTTAATTCTACCAAGCGATAGGCAGAGGAAGTATCAAAGAATAACGAGCGGTACAAGTCAGATTGTGCGACTGCTCGGACGAATTCTTTGACGGTAATATCCTGATTGCGGAGCATCGATTCGGCACTGGTGAGTCGTTGGCTCTCCATGATGTGTGCGTTACCCAATACTTGCTTATAAACCGTACGAATTACGGTTTGCAGGTCATCTTCACTAGCATGAGAACGTAATTCGACTGGATCTGCATCTGTTAACCAAAGTGTCATGATAATTGCGCCTAAACTAATAAGTCGGATTAAATGGGAATTAATAAAATTTGGCGGGGTATCGACGAGTGGGCGTAGCCGAAACTACCGATACCCCAGAGCAGTTTTAGGTCATCTCAGTGATACTGACGATTTTGCCGCTGGTGCGGTTGATGCGCTGAATCTGAGGTGTCATTCGATCGCCACGCACGATATATTCAGTAGTACTGACGCGACGAGGGCCGGTAAATTTGGCACCTGTGACGACAATTTTGAACATTTTCTGACTCGCATCAGCGTAACCACCCAAACTGACTTTGGATGCGGTTGCCTTGCTAGTACTATTGGTGGCAACTGAATAGACAAGTTTGGAGGATTTGACAGAACTACTAACTTGTGCTGGGCCGCGATCGATCGCAATCAGCCGATTATAGGTGACTTGGCTTTTGCCATCTTCACTAAGACTGCGATTGTAAGGGACGATATTTTCCCCAAAGGCGGCTTGATATTCATCGCTATCGATGTAAGAGTCGATCTCGCTTTCATAACCTTCAGCTACACACCGCACGATG
>JBBRVB010000103.1:0-10808 GCA_038247275.1 Chroococcales cyanobacterium | reverse complement strand
GATCGCTGATGGGTTGAGTGCGTTATCGGAATTGGAACGGGATTATCCACATCTGCCCGTGTTAGTTTTGAGTCAATCCTACCCTCAGCAACTACCACTGGAGCGGGATCTGTCCGCACGCCACCAAGATGGCTCGGCGGTGATGCCACAAATCATTGGCTCAGGTGCTGCTGGACGCGAGGATCGCCACAGCACAGCGGCAACAGCGATTAGTCTAGCACCAACCAAGAACGCACCAGAAGACACTCAACCGCTCCACCACCGCATCGAAGTTGCGCGGAGGGGTGCGCGGCTATTTTTGACAAAACCGTTGCCTGTAGCGCAGATTTTTGAGGCGATCGATCGAGTCTTGCACCAAGCGAAGGCAAATCAAGCAAGAGTGACGATCGTCGATGACGATCCGCTGCTGCTCGAAGGTGTCAGTGCATTATTAGCACGGCGGGGGATGACGGTGACGACACTCTCCGAACCTAGCCGCTTTTGGGAGACATTAGAGGCTTCGGCTCCCGATTTACTGATCCTAGATTTGGATATGCCCACTCACGATGGGATCGAACTCTGTCGTGCGGTGCGTACCGATCCGGTGTGGGCAACTTTGCCGATTTTATTTTTGACGGCTCACACTGCTGCAATTGCCAGCGATCGCGTTTTTGCGGCTGGGGCGGATGATTTTGTCGCTAAACCGGCTAGTGATGAGACGCTGGTGACTCGGGTTGTCAATCGCCTGGAACGGATCGGACTTTATCGGTAGATGGGAGAGGGGAGTTGGGAGTTGGGGGATGGGAGTTGGGCACTGCCCACTATCTAGGTTTCAGTCAATCTCCATCTAATAAATATTTACACTTACTTACAATCGGGGTTAGGCTGAGATTGTGATATAGTTTGATTGAGAATTAATCCGATCGAACCAGGCGAGAATTGCGGGAAATTGACTGAGATCGAAATTCCCTTCAGTGGCGACATGAGTATAAGCATACAGCGCGATATCAGCGATCGAATACCGATTGCCAACGAAGTATTTATGCTGCTGTAGATGTTCTGCCATTACTCGCAATGCGATGTATCCTAATTCTTGCTTTTGGAGGATCGCTTCATGTTTTTGCGTGGCAATATTCGCGATCGAAATCCAAAAGCGGACAGTAGCAATATTTGGCTCGTGACTGGATTGCTCGAAAAATAACCATTGCATTACCTGAGCGCGTTCCCGACGATCGATCGGCAAAAAGTCGGTACCGTCGGCAAGATAGTAAATAATCGCATTTGATTCGCTTAAATACTGTCCCGGTTGAATTTCTAATACTGGTGTTTTACCAACTGGATTCATCGCCAAAAATTCGGCAGTCCGACTTTCACCTTGAAGAATATCGATCTGGATGCGTTGATAAGGTATACTCAATTGATTTAGCAACAATCGAATTTTATAACAATTACCCGACGATGCATATTCATACAATTTGAGCATACTTTCGACAACTATCCACTATCGATTATCAACTATCAAACAACACCGTAGTCATATAGTTTTCCGCCCATTCCGTACCGAAGGCTTTTTCCAATACCCGGCGGGTTTTATCGTTTTGTTGTTGCTTGGTGGAGTAGTAATTTTGAGCCGTGACAATTTCGGCGCGTTCGGTAGTACTGACGGGGAGGGCAAGGGCTGCTTGTTGACAATGGATGGTGAGCATGGCAGTGACTCGATCGAAAAACCACTGCTCCTCTTCAGGAGTAGATGGGCGCACAAAAAAGCAAAATTCCGAGAAGATATCTGCCCAGGCGGGTAACTCGCGGGGTTGGCTGAAGGTATAGGTGGGGAGTTTGTGGAGGGGAATCCGGTAGTTGTCGGGCAATATTCGCCGCGCATTGAGCGGTGATAAATCGGCAATGGCTGCGCTAATTTGCCCTCGCCCAGCAACGATATCCGAGCCAAACATCGGGAGGGCGTATTCAGGATGGGGGAACATCACACAGTGGAGGATATCTAAATTTGGCCCCACTTGCGCGAGTTCGAGATGGAGTTTGCGAAATTGTGGGGTTTGGTAGCACTTATTTTCGATGACTAGTTTTTCGCCTTCTAGTCGCCCTTCGACATATCCCAATTCAGACGGGAGATGATAGGGGGAGAGATCGAGGTGTTGCGCCCAAATAGTTTCGATCGCATTGGCGAGACGCTCGATCAGCGCGTGTTGGCGCGCTCGGAGTGACTGGGTGCTAGTTTCGATCATAAGTTAAAGAGCCGATCCAATTTGTGACATCTCCCGATCTGCGGCGATGAGGATGACACGCATGAGTCGAGATTGAGTTTACTGACTAAAAAACACCTACCCGATCGATTTTAACAGATCGGCTAAGTAGCCTCGCAAAACTTTATGTTTGTTTAGGAGGGCTAATTTCGGAGCAACCACTTTTGACTATTGAGTCGCAGTACTACGCCAGAGACGAGGAGATCGAGGGTGATTTTACGTTCGTCGATCAGAAAGGGTTCGATCGTACTAGATTTGGTACCGAGATCGGCACAGGAGATCGCCCGTTGCCCTTGGATATTATCATCGAAGAAGTAGACGTTAAATTGCCGCTTGCCGTCATTCCAGTGACCGACGACTTGAGTACACTCTGGCTCAGTTTCAAAGCCTTTGACGGGGATTTTTGACTGTTGGAAATCGACGTGGAGATCGGCGATGCCCCGAGCGATGAGAGCTTGGGTGAGGGCGGGTAAATAATCTTGATTGATAAAGTCAGTAAAGGGTTTGGCTTCGAGGGCGGGGGGTTTCTCTTTTTTGGGGGCAAAAGTTTTTTCTGCCCCGGTGGATGCAGCAGCATCGGTGGCACCTGGAGCGGGTTTCGCTTTTTTTTCTGTGGCTGGAGGCGCGATATTTTCTGAGGATTCTTCTACCATGTCGATCGATTACACTGCTGTGGGGGAGATTTTACTTCTTAATTTTACCCCAAGCATGGCTTCGGGGTAATGGGTAATGGGTAACAGCTTACTTCGCCAAACGTGTCATTCTCTAGGCTTCAAGCCTCAAGCCTCAAAACTTTTCATACCCCGATCTGCAACACCCACGATTAATTAAGTGATTTAGCAACAAAATTCCAGATCGCTACGGTGATAAATCCGACTGCTAGGGCGAAGCCGAACAATCCAACGATGAGTAAGCCAATGAATAATTTATCGGTTTTGGCATTAGGTGTGGGTGCTTGAGCGTGACTTTCGACAATTTGCATGTTCCGCAGATTGGCTTTGGAAAATACATCGAACACATCGCCCACTATTGGTACCGAACCGGCTACTGTATCGATGACGATATTTCCCACCATTTGCATTAGTGCTTTGCGGGGTAAACCCATCCGAGCGGCTTCAATAATGATGTAACCAGACAATGCCGCACTGATAGTATCGCCACCGCCAGGAATCAAGCCCAAAATCGGATCTAAGCCAATCCGGTATTTGGTACCAGGAATCACAATCGCCCCATCGAGTAATTGACTCAATTGTCGCAGCCGTTTCAATCGTGGGGCATGAACTAAATGGGGTTCAGTTATCATGTTGGTGTTTTCCTGTCTGGCATCGGCTATTATCCATTATCCACCAACATGAATATTTAAATTTATTTGTCAAAATTGCGGAATTCGATCGTGTGAGATTGTATCTTGGGTGCAATATCATCTGTGTAAAATCTATGTTCGCAGATCCACGAGATTATCAAATCTGTTTTTTGGGGACTTTCCTGGGATTGGGGCTAATGACCAGAGATTGGTCGATTAGACCGGAATTAATTCTCAGTGTCATCCTCAGTTGTCTACTCACACAGCTAGTCCTTACCAGTCTATTTAAGCCTACCGAAAATCTGGGCATGTCGCTCAAAAGTGCGCTGATTACTAGTCTGGGTTTAGCCTTATTATTACGCGCCGATCGAGTCAGTACGATGATCCTCGCTGGTAGTCTGGCGATCGCGAGTAAGTTTATTTTTACGACAGCACACAAGCATTGGTTTAATCCGGCTAATTTTGGGATTATTATCGCGCTCGTGCTTACACCGGATGCTTGGATATCACCGGGGCAATGGGGTGCTGATTGGTGGTATTTGCTGTTGTTTATTGGGTTGGGTGGGATC
This sequence comes from Chroococcales cyanobacterium, assembly GCA_038247275.1. Lineage (GTDB taxonomy): Bacteria > Cyanobacteriota > Cyanobacteriia > Cyanobacteriales > Chamaesiphonaceae > Chamaesiphon. Next base: position 6,696 of record JBBRVB010000103.1, on the reverse strand, counting down.
GTCCTCCAGCGAGTTGGGAGAGGGGATACTAGTATCGCTTTTTTGGGAGTATATGCTTTGTTAGAAATAGCTAAAAATACCTGGCTGGGATGGACTTGGGATGTATCTTTGCATAAATTAATGAGTGGATCGTTACTATTATTTACTTTGTTTATGATTACCGATCCGCGATCGATTCCCAATGCTCGATCGACTCGAATTGTCTGGGCGATCGCGATCGCCGGATTAGCTTTCATTCTCCGCAATTACTTTTATATTAATGAGGCGATATTCATTGCTTTATTTGCCCTCTCGCCACTGACAATATTACTCGATCGATACTGGATAGCACCTCAATTTAATTGGAGATCGGAGCGAATTGAAACTAGCTAACAATTTAATAATTATCACAAAATCAACCTATCAATAAATCTCACAATTGATTTAAGATCGCCATATTTAGCCTCCCCTCAATAAAAGCCATCCACTATTCACTATTCACTATTCACTATCCACTATTCACTATTCACTATTCACTATTCACTATTCACTATCCACTATTCACTATTCACTATTCACTATCCACTATCCACTATGAGTATATCTAGAATTATCATCAGCTTCTGTCTTGCTTGCCTCCTCGTACTGAGTTGTGCGAATCAAGCGATCGCCTTTTGTGGTTTTTATGTAGGCGGTGCCAATGCAAAATTATTTAATAAAGCCTCGCAAGTAATCATCGCGCGTAATGGCGATCGAACGATTCTAACTATGGCAAATGATTTCCAAGGAGCTGTCAAAGATTTTGCAATGGTGGTACCCGTTCCAGTCGCAATTAAAAGAGAACAAGTTCACGTTGGTAAACGTACCACCGTTGAGAAATTAGATGCGTTTAGTCAACCACGATTAGTTGAATATTTCGATCCAGATCCTTGCGAACAGCCACAATTGAGTGAATCGATACGAAGTTCCGATCGTGTATTACCAGCTCCATCTGCTACCATGAATAGCAAGCCACGAGGTAGAGATTTGGGTGTCACAGTTGAAGATACCTTCAAGGTTAATGAATATGAAATCGTAATTCTCAGTGCGAAAGAGTCTAACGGTTTGGAAACATGGCTCCGTCAAAATGGGTACAATATTCCCAAAGGTGCAAGTGACTTATTAAGTCCTTATATCAAACAAAAACTGAAGTTTTTTGTTGCCAAAATTGACATCAAGGAATTTAACAAATCTGGCTTTCAAGTATTACGTCCGCTCCAAATTGCCTATGAATCATCGAAATTTATGCTTCCCATCCGCTTGGGGATGATTAATGCTCAGGGCGAACAGGATTTGGTTGTCTATGTGCTTTCGCCGAAGGGACGAGTAGAACTAACAAATTATCGGACGGTGAAAGTGCCAACCGATAAAGCCATCCCTGAATATATTAAGTCGGAGTTTGGAGATTTCTATAAAGCAACATTCCAAAAAGTTTACGAGCGCGAACAGAAAAAAGTTGCGTTCTTGGAATATGCTTGGAATGTCTCTAATTGCGATCCATGCTCCAGCGATCCACCAACTCCAACTGAACTAAAAGAAGCTGGTGTATTTTGGGAGGATAATGGGAATACACCAATGAAACCGACATTTTCTCGGAGATCGATGCCTTCGGGTAGCACTTTTATCACTCGCATTCACGTCCGCTATACCCGCGATAAGTTTCCTGAAGATTTGATGTTTCAAGAAACTGGAAATCAGGAGAATTTTCAGGGTCGTTATGTAATGACTCACCCATTTAAAGGTAATCTTAGTTGTGAAGCTGGGAAAAAATATCAGCAAACCCTTCGCCCCCGATTGGAGCAAGAAGCCAGTAATTTAGCCAATCTCACAGGTTGGAGTATTCGCGATATTTATAACAAGATTGATTTCTCAATTACTCAGCCCAAAAAAGCTGAGGAAAATTCTCGATTCTGGCGAAATGTTTGGGGTGAGAACACGTCGAAGTAAACAGTTGACAGTTGACAGTTGACAGTTGACAGTTGACAGCGAGGTTTTTAGGATGGAGAGCTTAAACCCCTAATTTTTGTTAATGCGTCTGATTTATCCCAATATTTCACCGACAGCTAATCTCATACCATTGACTAAATCTGCCCCTGATTGGGGGCGTTTGCCAGCAAGTTGAACTTCAGACAATAGCAGACAGCCAGATCCAGTGCGAATAATTGGTCCTAAACCTTTGGCAATTTTGACGACTGTACCAGGTAAACTGTTACTCAGATCTAGACTCTCTAGTGCTAGCAACTGTTGCATAGCTGGGTTTAAGTCTGCTGCAAACTCGGCGGCTAATGGAGCGGTAGCGAGGATTTTGAGCGGTTGGGTGCGGAAGGTAGTGACACAATTGGGATAGAAACCGCGAACCTGATTATGGAGTGAAATAGACGATCGAGTCCAATCGATCGTGTATGCTGATTTTTTAATCGGTGGTGCGAAGGTGGCGGCTGAATGCTCTTGGGGAGTCGGTGTAATCCGATCGAGATGATTAATCGTCTCAACTAGTAGTTGGGCACCCTCAACGGCTAATTTTGCTGCCAATCGATCGGCATTATCAAACAGGCTGACAGGGGTTTCATACTTAAGTAACATTGCCCCCGTATCCATCCCCGCATCCATCAACATGGTAGTAATCCCCGTGCGAGTTACGCCATCAGTCAAGCAGCGTTGAATCGGTGCGGCACCACGATACTCTGGTAACAGCGAACCATGTACATTGATACATCCCGATGTGGGAATGTCGAGAATTTCTGGAGATAAAATCTGCCCGTAGGCTACTACTACAAATATATCTGCGGCGAGGTCGCCAAGTGCCGCGATCGTGTCGGGATCTTTTTTGATCCGTGCGGGTTGCCAAATTGGAATCTGATGAGCTAACGCCACCGCTTTAACTGGCGATGGCGATAACTGATTGCCCCTACCCCGATTTTTATCTGGCTGCGTCACTACCCCCACTACCTCAAATTGTGGCTCGGCTAGGAGTCGCTCTAAGGTAGGAATGGCAAATTGGGGAGTACCGAAGAAGACGATTCGCATGAATTAGTGGATGGTGAATAGTGAATCGTGGATAGTGAGCAGTAATTAGTAGATGGTGGATAGTGAATAGTGGATAGTGAACAGTAATTGGTAGATGGTGAATAGTGATTGAAGCGTAGAATCTAGAAACACCCACTATTCACTATCCACTATCCACTTCTTTCCTACTTAACCGCTACTTGTCGCACTAAACTCGCCTGCAACATCGGAGTATTACTTACCGAATCATTCGCAATCGTAAATAGTGGATTGGAGAGAATACCCGCAAGGGAAGTCGCAACTAAAGCAGCGATAGTGGCAACTTGGAGCGATCGCATTCCGGGGATATTCCAATTAGTAACTGGGTAATTTTTGATGACATCCGACATTTCATTGGGTTCTTTGACTACCATCATCTTGACGACACGGAGGTAGTAGTAAATCGACACTACACTAGTTACTAGTGCGAGTAATACCAGTCCGTAGGCACCCGCTTTCCAACCCGCCCAAAAGATATAAATTTTGCCGAAGAAACCAGCCAAGGGGGGAATCCCACCGAGCGACAGCAGACAGATACTGAGTGCCAGAGTGAGGAACGGATCTTTTTGATATAGACCAGCATAATCGCTAATCCGATCGGTACCCGTCCGCAGCGTAAATAAAATCACGCAGGCAAAGGCACCCAAATTCATAAATAGATAGACAAATAGGTAAAATACCATACTGGCATAACCAGTTTCAGTACCGATTACCATGCCGATCATCAGAAATCCAGCTTGAGCGATCGAGGAATATCCTAGCATCCGCTTCATGCTCGTTTGAGCCAGCGCGACGACATTTCCCAATACCATGCTCAAAATCGCCAGTGCCGTAAATACAAAATGCCACTGCTCCATGACTTGGGGGTAAGCTGTTACTAATAACCGAATTGCCAGCGCAAACCCTGCTGCTTTGGAGCCAACAGACAAAAATGCCACCACTGGCGTGGGCGAACCCTCATACACATCAGGTGCCCATTGGTGAAAAGGTACTGCCGAAATTTTGAACGCAATCCCTGCAATCACAAATACTAAAGAGACAATTAAACCTAATGACAGATTGCCATTGGAGTTAGCAATCCCAGTGGCAATCTCTGGTAGGGTAGTTTCGCCGCCAGATAGTCCATATAGTAATGACACACCATATAAAAATACTGCCGAACTCGATGCACCAATTAAGAGATACTTTAACGCCGCTTCATTCGATCGCGGATCGCGTTTCATGTACCCAGTCAGCAGATAGGATGAGATACTCAGAGTTTCCAGCGACACAAAAATCGTCACGAGTTCGGTAGCTCCAGAGAGCAACATCCCACCCAACGCTGCTGTCAATAAAATCGTCACAAACTCAGCCAGTGCAGTCCCAGTCTGCTCCACATAGCTAATCGACATCAAGATTGTCACCGCCGCCGAGAGCGCGACAATCCCGCGAAATACGACACTAAGCGGATCGCTACTATAGGCACCGAAGAATGCCACTGGATTGGGATTATCCCACTGTAATACTAGGGCTGCGATCGATGTCAACATCCCACCCACCGCAATGTAAGATAGACTGCGGGCGGCACTTCGCCCCAGAATTAAGTCGCCCACTAAAACTGTCAACAGTGTGATGATGACGATTCCCTCTGGCAGAATCGCCCCAGCATTGAGCTGGGTAACCAAATTATTAAAATCCATAAGTATCTAACTTTATTAAGAACCGATTGGCTTCGATTGCCTTGACAATACCCATCTAGCACGCTGTTCCGATCTTACAGCAATGTAGGCGTTGATTAGGGAATAGGCTTTAGGGAATAGGCTTTAGGGATTAGGCTTTAGGCTTTAGGGATTAGGGATGAGGTTAGGCTTTAGATCTTGGCTGTTAGCTATTAGTACTTTGCACAACGATCCCTTCCTGCTCTAGTTCCTATCCCTCTTAAAGCCCAAAGCCTAAAACCCAAAGCCTCAAAAAAGCCTAACGCCCAAAGCCTCAAAAAAGCCTAAAGCCTAAAACCTAACCCCTATTCCCGCTCTGGCAAAGCACAACAATTGATGTCATTGAGACAAACCTTCCCCCATTGCAGTGCCCACCGGACTAATGCCACCCGATTATCGACACCAGCACCAGCTTTTTTGAGAATATTGCTAATGTGGTTGTCTACAGTACGTTTGCTAATTTCTAATCGAGTAGAGATCTCCTCATTAGTCAAGCCAGCAGTTACCAGTTCGATTATTTCTATTTCGCGATCGGACATCGTTGCAGGTGTTTGGAGCTTATCATCATTGGTCATCATCCCTGCCTTATGTTGTTGGTGTGAGTCAGATCGGTGGTTGAGGCGATTCTCCAGCGGAGAGGCTATGTCAAAGATTCTAATCCCTCCATCTACTAGGCTGCCACTTTTGCAACATAGCAGCACCAAGGCAGATCTAAAGATTAACAAATTGGCATGTTGATTTTCATTGTCCGCGATAGCTTGCCATTACTCGCCCACAACAGCGGAATTTGGTATAGTATCCCACACTAATCGGGTCGGTAGTACGATCGGTCAAAATATCGATTCCAATCCCATTCCTGCCCATTTGAATACCCGAACTGTGAAGATAGCGCAAGTCACCTAAATGCAGCGCGACATGATCGGTTTTTTCAGGCGTACCAAAAAAAATCAGATCTCCAGGCAACATTTCCGCAATCGTCACCCGTTCGGTAAAAGCTTCTTGTTGATAAGAATCGCGCGGTAGCCAAATTCCGCGTGACTGAAATGCCGCTTGCATTAACCCCGAACAATCATAATTAGGGGCTACTGTCCCCCCCCATAAATAACGATTGGGCACCTGCATCGCTGCTTGCATGAAGGCGATAACTTCCGGGATGCTGGCGGCAATTGTGGCTCGTTGGCGAAGCCTCTCCTCTGGAGAATCGATCGAAATCGATTGATAAATATCTGTAGCCAACTCCAACTGCTCCACATCAGCGAGTTTCAGCCAAGCGGGATAACCATCTTCACACAGCCGGACTGGGATCGCTCGATCTGTTGGTGTTAGCGATTCGATCCGAATCTGTCGATTAGCCGCAGCTTGTGTAGCTAATCCCTCACAAATTGGGGAACTATAGAGATCGAGATTAACTCGACATCGATACTCATTGGTAGTGGTTAAATTTATCATGTTAAATCTCGATATGCAGCTTAGAAGATGATTGTACTAGCTATTCATCCCTAGCTGCGATCGTCCGTAAATTTACGGAGTTAGATCTCGATCGTTAAATTTATTCAGTGTGAATACTGAGCGATCGTAGTCACCTTAGATTCGGTAATGAGATCTTACAATTGAGCCAGTAACATCCAAGTCGATCGAGTAATTGAGGAATTCGACAAACAACAGATTGCGATCCAATAAATACCCGCCAGCCCCAGCCTTCATTTTGATAGTTTGTTGTTTAAATTTGGGTATGTTAATAATGACGCTAGCGATCGAGTATTGGCTATGCACTGACCAGCACGATCGGTAATTCTAGATTATCACCTTAATTGAGGAATCATTAACTGTGGCGATTCGACCACCCAAATCTAACTCTCAAGGCTTCACCTTGATCGAAATGATCGTAACTATCGCTGTTGCCGGAATTCTCATGGCAATTGCGACACCTTCATTT
>JBBRVB010000102.1:0-10870 GCA_038247275.1 Chroococcales cyanobacterium | reverse complement strand
CCAGAAATACACGGTCAGATTACCGGGATTCTCAAAAATCAAATTGATTGGATTCCGTTGAGTATTGGTGCGGTCAGACCTACTCAAGGGCGAATATTAGCCGTGATGCAAGTCAGTGGTGGTTCTCAATCTTTTAATGCTTTGACATCCTCGCCGTCGTTCACGACGGCGATTCCCTAGTACTTAGTTCCAGTTGGTTCTAAATTAAGGCAGGTTGACGCTTCATCGGAGATTGCTACGTTTAAAGGTAGTCTGACATCGCCTCCCCGTCTGTTTTGAGTTTCGGATTGACCACCCGCAACTATGAGTATGTTCCGCGAAGCATTTACGTCTCGGTCGTGTATTACGCCGCAAAACAGGCATTCCCATTCACGGACATGCAGTTCTTTCTTTCCACCTTTCTCGCCACAGCACGAACATTTTTGAGAGGTTGGCTCCCAGCGACTAATGACTCGCAAGTCGCGCCCGTACATGGCGGATTTTGCCTCTAGCATGGTTCGGAAGCTCCGCCATCCCAAGTCGGAGATAGCGCGGGAAAGCTTGCGGTTTTTGACCATGCCGCTCACATTAAGATCCTCTAGCGCGATAACTTGGTTTTCGTTAACGATTCTAGTAGATAGTTTATGGAGGAAATCCGTTCGGATATCCTTGATTTTGGCGTGAATTTTTGCAACTCTAAGCCTTGCTGCCTTGAGTCGGTTACTACCTTTGGTTTTGTGTCTCAGCTTGCGCTGTGCTTTTTTCAATCGGCGCAACCTAGCCTTGAGCGGCTTGGGTGACTTGACTTTTTCGCCCGTACTAAATGTTGCGAAGTCGGTAATCCCCAGATCGATGCCAATCCCAACTCCATTACCCTGAAGTTGGACTGGATTGATTTCGACCACAAAACTCATGAAGTAGCGGTTCGCAGCATCTCTGATGATGGTGACGCTGCTAGGGTCGGCAGGTAATGAACGACTCCACTCAATTTTGAGCTTACCAATTTTGGCTAGATAAACCGTTCGTTCGTTAACCTTGAAACCGCCAACCCTAAACCGACAGGATTGAGCGTTCGACCGCTTTTTGAACTTGGGCGGCTTGACTTTTTTGCCCTTTCTGTTTCCGGTGCAGGACTTGAAAAAGTTAGCATAAGCCGTCCCCAAGTCGCGAATCGACTGCTGCAAGGGGATATTGGAAACCTGACTCAACCATTGGCGGTGTTCGGTTTTCTTCGCAGCAGTAATGAATTGTTTTTGCAGCGCGGACTCACCGCAATATTTTTCTCCTTTTTGATAGGACTGTTGGCAGAAACTTAACGCATCATTCCACACGCGCCTCACGCACCCAAACAATTGATTGAGTGCGCTAATTTGAGTGGGCTTGGGGTAGACGCGATATCGATAACGTGCTTTCATGGACTAATAATACCATTTGGTCTGATATATGGCAACTAAATATCGAAGAGGTAGACACAGCGTTACAGACTTGCAAACTCATTTGGTCTTCGTGACCAAATATCGCCGAAAAATATTCACGCAGCAAAGTTTGGAATTGCTGCGTGAATCGTTTGTAGAGGTGGCGAGAAAGATGGACTTCCAGGTGGTAGAGTGCAATGGCGAAGCCGACCATATTCACTTACTGGTCGAGTACCCGCCCAAGTTGTCTATCTCCGTAATCGTAAACCACTTGAAGGGAGTTTCAAGTCGGCTCTATCGGAAGCAATTTCCCTCTCCCCATAAAGATCACCTCTGGAGTCCCGCCTATTTTGCAGTTTCTTGTGGTGGCGCACCTATCGAAACCCTCAAGAAGTATATCGAGAATCAAAAGTCGCCGTGAACGGCGAGGCTTGAATCCCAAATATTTTGGTCATTGAGGAACCATTGACTCTGGCGAGAATCGGCTGAAATGTCTGTTCTTTATATCTCAGTCCACCCGCCAGCATTCCCAATCCGAGAAACAATAACAGATGGCTAATAATGCTACCAATAATACTGGCTTTGACAATATCGACTAATCCTTCATTAAGCGCGACTAAAGCAATAATTAAGGCGGTGGTATTACCAAACACTGCATTCACTAAACCGCCTAGCGATGGGCCAATCACAACTGCCACTTTTTCCATTGCAGTACCCAACCAGTAAGACAGGGGAAGAATCGCCAATGCTGAAGTGAGGAAAATAACAATCTCTCCCCACTGAAGGAATTTTGCCGCGATCGATAGCGGAATAAAAATTAAGAAACCATAAGAGATTAAGTATTGAATAATCACAAGTTCGATCCATTATTACGGTTCAGATCGGCAAAATTTGACTTCAAAAATCGGTCTAGATCCAGCATGAATTCGTTAGGTGAAGTTATTCTAATTATTAACTGAATGGGATTGAATTATTTGTTGGATTAGTGGGATAGCTCTGGCAATACCTGCTGTGGTTAGGGTTGATAGTCGATCGCCAAATTCAAAATTTACAGCCGGAATCAGCATCCACCAGGCAACGGGTGTTTTGCCATAGACGAGATCGGTTAAATATAACAACGAATGCGGATCGGTAATGTGTCCAGTTCCTTTATTCGGATCGTACTGTTTGTAAGTAGTGGGATCGATCGAGATAACTCGAATGTCGTTTTCTAGTTCTGACTGTGCTTCAACTTGGTAAACATCGATAAAAATAGCTAGTTCGGCTTCAGCGATTGGAGCCGCAAGTTCTGGGGTGAGTTGGTGGACGGAAATCGATCGCACCTGCGGTAAGTGCCAATGTGCAATAATTTCTGCTACTCGTTGACCAGCACCATCATCGCTTCGCAGTGTATTCCCATAGCCAATGACGATAACTCGATCGTGACACACTAAATCGATTTGCTGCACCAAGCTCCTAATCATTACTAGCTAGCTCCCCAACATAGATACCAATGTCGCGAGCCGTGCGTACCAAAAAACCCTGCGGATCTACGCGTGAGGGAGCGATTTTCTCCCGACGGGCTTTCTGAATCTGCTCGATGACATGACTAATCGGCACACTACTGACTCGCCCATTTTGCCAAATCACCATCTGATTGTAGTTACCATTGGCAATTAGCTCGACGGACTCTCGACCAAAAGCAGTTGCTAGCAATCGATCGGTGGATGTCGGCGTACCGCCTCGCTGGAGGTGCCCCAAGGTTGTCACCCGCGTATCGACTCGATCGAGATGACAGTATTCGGGCTGACCCGTACCATAGAGTTGACTGCTGCAATCCTGAATCTGCTTGGCTAAATAATCGCCAATGTAATGCTCCTTGTTGCCGAGATGATTTTTGACTCCCTCTGACACCACAATCATCGTAAACATCCGACCGCGAGCGCGTAATTGCGAGATGTGACGACAAATTCCCTTAATTACGCTGTCATCAAGGATAGGAGTCAGTTCGGGGATTAAAATTGCATCCGCACCACCAGCAATTCCCGCCTCTAGCCCTAGATAACCAGAGTCTCGTCCCATCACCTGCACCACCATCACTCGATCGTGACTGGCTGCGGTAAAGGTCAGGTCGTAAAGTGCTTGAGTCACCCGATTGACCGCTGTATCGAACCCTACGGACACTTCGGTATAGGGAATATCATTATCGATCGTCTTCGGGACGGCGATCCAATTCCAGGGGCTGCCTTGCTCTTCGGCTTGACGCGCCAAACCCTCGATAATTTCTAGACTGCCATCACCCGCGATCGCAATTAGCGCGTTCAATCCCAGTTTTTCATACCCCTGTAAGATTTCATCGGCATGTTTGGCCGGATCGCCTTTACTAATCGATCCCAAAACGCTACCGCTCAAGAAGTGGAGGATATCTAAGCCCTGCACCAGCCCTGGAATATCGTAACCGTGTTCTCTAATCCGCAATTCTTCCGGCTGACGTTTGCCAACTAGTAAATCGATGAAACCATCTGTACCGTATGGAATCCCATATACTTCCCACCCATATTTATAGGTTGCCACCTTCACAACGGCACGAATGACGGCATTGAGTCCAGGGCAATCACCGCCACTGGTGATAATCCCGATCCGTTTGGGTTTGTGGTTATTAGTTGTGGGAGTAACTGTCATGCGGTTCGATCGGGTGGTTAAAAGAAATGCCTCATCATCAAGAATATTACTATCTAATTTATCGATCGAAAGTTACCGAAATAGCTCATCTTTTGTCAATGTAAAATCAACGATTTTCAATTGGTAGAATCCGCACTCGCGATCGACTTTCATCGATTGTCACTAATGCTCCAGCCATTAGTTGAGATTCAAATTGTTTCAATGCATCGATAACTATAGTTGACAATCGACCGGGGAAAGTATCTTGAGTTCTTACCTGAATTACACTAGGAGCATTAGTCGCTGTTGCCGCAAGGATTGTCCCGAAATCCAAATCGTGGGTAAAAATAATATAGTCATTGCTTTTTGCCCAATCCATAATCATTGAATCCGGTGCAGATTTTTCTCCAATATTAGACCAATGAACAGATTCTATTCCTTGAATACTAAATGCTTGACGCCAATCGGGAGATAAGTTCATGTCGATTAAAATCTTCATGCGGGAATCAACGCCATTTCTACCTCTTCAGATCGCCATGCGGCGTATGACAGTGCTTCATAAATGTCTGCTTCTTCAAGATATGGATAAGCACTGAGTATTTCTGGAATCGATCGACCCGAAGCTAATAATCCCACAATCGAGCCGACAGTTACACGCATTCCGCGAATGCAGGGTTTACCACCCATAACTTCTGGATTTAAGGTAATTCGGGTTAATTGTTTCATAACTTAGATCTGCTGACTGTGTATATTATATCGTGCCATTTTGACATCCTCCCACCGCTAATCGGAGTACCGTTCTGGCGGGGGTCTTCCCGTCTGTAGAGATAATTCATACATTTTGGCGATCGGATGGCTTAACTAAGAGATCGGGCATATAACTTTGAATCGCCTTCATATACTGAGCGCGTTCAAAGGCGGTTTCATTAGGACAGTTGATTTGACTCATGCTGCCTTGCATCTGTTCGATCGACACGTATTCATGTGTTTCCATCCAGTGAATTATTTCCTGTTCGATAACTTGCAGATGTTCGATGCCGTGACGCAGTAGCACTCCGCAAAGTTGGGTTACTTTGGCTCCAGCCATGAGCAGCTTAATCGCGTCCTGGCCCGTCTGGATGCCGCTAGTAGCAGCCAGATCGGCTCCGATTCGACCATATAGAATCGAGATCCAACGCATCGGCAAACGGGTTTCATTTTGAGAACTCAATACTAAATGAGGATAAACCTCCAAATTCTCTAGATCGATATCCGGCTGGTAGAAGCGATTGAATAGCACCAAAGCATCTGCGCCAGCAGCATCTAACCGCTTTGCCATATTTGCCATGTTGCTGAAGAATGGACTTAATTTGATGGCGACGGGAATGGTGACTTCAGCTTTGACATCCCGCAGGATATCGAGATAGTTTTGCTCTACTTCTGCGCTGGTGGTATTAGGATCGGTGGGCACGTAATAAATGTTTAACTCGATCGCATCCGCTCCGGCTTGTTGCATCAGGTGGGCGTATTCTACCCAGCCGCCTGGGGTATAACCATTCAGACTGGCAATAATCGGAATATTGACTGCGGCCTTGGCTTGGCGAATGTGTTCCAGGTAGAGTTCTGGCCCGACGTGGAAAATTTCCGGTTCGGGGAAATAGGTTAGGGACTCGGCAAAGCTTTCGGTACCGTGGGTGAGGTGGTGGTGCAGTTCAAATTTTTCTTGCACCAGTTGTTCTTCAAACAGGGAATGCAGCACAATTGCTGCGGCTCCGGCATCTTCCATCAGCTTGATGTTATCGATATCTTCGCTCAAAGGTGCGGCGGCAGAGGGGATGAGGGGCGATCGCAAGTTTAAGCCGAGATAGGTAGTGGTTAGATCCATTTTTCGCCTGCATTGAATAGATCATCTTGATTTCTCAAAAACTGGAGCAGAGAGGAGTTTGAGTAACCCAGAATCCTTACCCCAGCTTTTGGTTCTAATGCTACTTAACCCCCTTAGAGAACGCGGCGACCCGTTATGAAATTGTAAGCCAATCCAATCAGAGCCAAAACTAAAAGCAGGTGAATGAAGGCACCGCCGATGTGAATTGAAAATCCCAATGCCCAGAGGAAAAAAAGCACAACAACGCCAGTCCAGATTAGATTAATCATATTTTCTTCTCTCTTCAAATTTAAGATTGGTAGATGATGTGAATCGTAGACAAAAGCAGATTGATTTAGCCAGTTACTGCTTTTTATTAGGAACGGCGGGCACAACTTTTGCTGCAACCCTAACACTCTTGACCCCCTTGATTTCTTTTGCCAAAGGTTCAATTTTGTCGAGTTGAGCTTGGGTAGTTACAGTTCCGGAGACGACTACCGCTCCATCTTTAGCTGCAACTGTCAGTTTGCCTTTAGGGATGTTGGCTTCTAGCTTAGAGCGAACTTCACTAGAAAGGTCACTATTAGCGCGACTTGTATCTCCTCCGGTAATATTGTTGCGTTGCTCGCGAGCGCGAATATCTGAATTAAGTTGGTTGCGGCGCACTTGACTAGCCGCATCGTTTTGGTTTGCTTGGGTTGTTTTAGTCGTCGGCACCTCTCCACTTTTCTCGGTAGAACTGGGCGCATTCGAGCTAGTTTTAGCATTGTTATTACAAGCGACAGCGACCATCAGTAGAACGCTACTGAGGACTAATGTTGCGATCTTTTTCATGATTCAAGTCCTTGAACAATTGACGAATTTATCAGCTAGCAGCAGGATCGAGAGACCACCCCCCAGTTCTTGGGGAGGCGGTGTACACTTCCCACTCGCGAATTCCTCTGCGCTTGAGAATTGTTTCAGCTAGGAGGATTTCAGCTTCTGTACCGTCTACGATTACCAGGTAATCCCCACTAACTACATAATTATGATAGACCTGTGCCCGCTCTTCTGGAATTCCTAAACCGATCAGGCCGCCGACCAAACTGCCAGCCGTAGCCCCGATCCCACTTCCCGCTAGCGTGGTGACGATCGCCGTCGCAGTTGCCCCAGCTAACATAATGGGACCTACGCCAGGAATGGCTAAAGTACCCAGTCCAACCAGCAATCCAGTCAGTCCGCCGACGGCTCCGCCTGCTGCCGCTCCCGCCGTTGCTCCTTCGTCAACATGGGTTGTTTCGGTCAGTTCTTGAACTCGTGTTTCACCAATCCGATCGGGGCGTTCGTGCAGCGTCTCCACAGGAGAATCGATCTGTTTGGCAACGATCGATACCAGATTCATCGCAAATCCAGCATCTCGCAGTTCAATGAGAGCATTCTCTGCCTCTTGATAGCTAGAGAAGGTCCCCAGAGCTTCTTTATTGTTAGTCAAAGTCATTTTTTGCTCCAACTCTATTTGCTAATTTTTTTGGATTCTCGGTGCTAATTTTCTCCGTCAAGGTAAATAGATCGAGAACAATTTGTGCGGAGGTAAAAGGTTTAAATTGCCCAATTGCCATTTAAACCTTTTCGAGGAATAGCACTATGGATCGATAACGTCTTTAGCTGCATCCTTCACATTTTCAACAGCGTGTTAAACTGATGCTTCTACTTGTTTTGCCTGACCCTCTGCTTGAGTTTTGGTGTCTCCAGTAATCTCTCCCACTGCCTCTTGAATTTTACCTTCAATATTTTTGGCGGTTGCCTTGGCTTTATTTTCTAAGCTCATGATCTGCTCCTGAATTAAATTCATTTAATTTGAGAAATGCTTACCTGAGTTGAGTTAACAACCTTACTGCTGGCAAGAATGAATCGATTAAATATGTTGCGAAATGCTGTAAAACTTTCGTAACAATATGTTAATCGTGAAGATCTATTTACAAGCTTTGCTTCTCTGCAATCTTCATATTTCTATTCTAATTCTTTATTTTCTTTTTTCCTTCTTTAGTTATAATTTGTTGCATTTACAAATCTTTTTTAACTCATTTTGTAGTATTTGTGTGCTTTTTACACAAATTTCTCACGGGAATGTTTTTTTGGAGATAGCAGTCCAAGGTCGATTTTGTAACTAATGCTGACATTATTCTCAATAGTTAGAGATCCGATCCTATTCCTGCGTGGAAAATATTTTTCTGACACCTTTATAGCAACCGCCAAGGTCGTTAGGACATCTTAAAAATGAGATTGATTGCCTTGGCGGTTGGGGTGGGTTTTGTTCTAAAGCTATCAGTGCATTGCGGAAATTTCTAGCATAAACCCACCCCTACGATCTATGTCCTAACCTCCTTGGCGGCTACTATAACTGTTTAAACTTGGGTCAGGATTTGGTTGTGGGAGTGTCGGAGTCGATCGCAATTTACTGATTTGCCAGGTACTCGTACATTTTCCAGCGGATGTCTACATCGGCTTGAGCCGCTTGCAGCAACCGCTTGGCATCATCTGGTTTGCTCTTGGTCAGCATCTTGAAGCGGTTTTCGGCATACATCGATTCGCCGACAGGGTGTTTCGGTGTGCCCGAATCTAAGTGCAGAGGATTTTCACCTGCCGCTTTCAGGGTGGGATTATAGCGGTAGAGCAGCCAGCGTCCGCTATCGACGATCGCTTTTTGATGAGTCATCGCCGTTTGCATATCGATGCCGTGGGCGATGCAATGGCTGTAGGCAATAATCAGCGACGGGCCATCGTAGGCTTCGGCTTCGAGGAAGGCTTTCAAGGTGTGTTCGTCCTTGGCACCCATCGCGACGCTGGCGACGTAGACGTTGCCGTAGGACATGGCGATCAGTCCCAAATCTTTCTTGGGTGAGGGTTTGCCGCCGGAAGCAAATTTAGCTACGGCGGCGCGGGGTGTCGCTTTGGAGGATTGTCCGCCTGTATTGGAGTAGACTTCGGTATCCAGCACCAAAATATTCACGTTGCGCCCACTGGCGAGAACGTGATCGAGTCCACCAAACCCGATATCGTAAGCCCAGCCGTCACCGCCGATAATCCAGACGCTCTTTTTCACGAGGTAGTCGGCGAGGGCTTGGAGGGTGTGGATTTTGGATAATTGCGCTCCAGAATGATCTGCTGCGATCGATTCAAGCCGTTGATGAAGTTGTGCAACCCGCTCCCGCTGTTCCCAAATATCTGCTTCAGAATGCTGTTCGGCTTGGAGAATGGCGGTGACGAGTTCTTCTCCTACCTCCCCACTCAATTCGCGCAATAGTTCGGCGGCATAAGTGGCTTGTTGGTCGATCGAGAGGCGAAAGCCCAGACCAAATTCGGCATTATCTTCAAACAGGCTATTCGACCAGGCGGGTCCTCGTCCAGCGGCGTTTTTCGACCAGGGGGTGGTGGGTAGACTACCACCATAAATCGACGAACAACCAGTCGCATTAGCCACGAGCATTCGATCGCCGAATAACTGGGTAGCTAGCTTAATATAGGGCGTTTCACCGCAACCAGCACAGGCACCGGAGAATTCAAATAACGGCTCCTCTAGTTGCTGCTGGCGCACGAGGTGGAGTTTCAAATCGCGGCGATCGGGATTTGGTAAATTGAGAAAGAAGTTCCAATTGTCACGCTCGCGATCGCGGAGCGGTAACTGAGGTTCCATATTAATCGCTTTGCGCGATGGCATGGACTTATTTTTAGCCGGACAGACATCGACGCAGATACCGCAACCAGTACAATCTTCTGGCGCAACCTGAATTGTGAATTTCTGCCCCTCAAAGTCGCGATCTCTCGCATCAGCAGATTTAAACGTCGGTGGCGCATCGTTGAGAGCATCTGGTTCGTAAGCTTTGCCCCGAATCACACTATGGGGGCAAACCATCACGCATTTACCGCACTGGATGCACACATCCTCATCCCAGACGGGGATTTCCTGGGCGATGTTGCGTTTCTCCCATTGAGCCGTACCCGTGGGATAGGTGCCATCTACAGGCAGTGCACTAACGGGTAATTCGTCGCCCTGTCGAGCAATCATCTTACCCAATACATCGCGCACGAAATCAGGCGCAGCAGCGGGAACGGGCGATCGCATCGAGATCGTGCTGGTAACGGTTGCAGGCACTCGCACCTCATGTAAATTCTCCAGGGTGTTATCCACGGCTTGAATATTCATGCGAACGATTTCCGCCCCCTTTTTACCGTAAGTCTGTTCGATCCGCTGCTTGATTTTGGAGATCGCTTCCTCACGCGGCAATACTCCTGACAGCGCGAAGAAACAGGTTTGCATGACTGTATTAATCCGGCTGCCCATCCCACTATTTCGGGCAATCTGGTTGGCATCGATCGCGTAAAATTTGAGCTGTTTGCGAATAATCTGTTCCTGGACATCGATCGGCAATCGATCCCAAATCTCATCTGTAGGATAGGGACTATTGAGCAGGAAAATAGCACCAGGTGCGGCAGATTGCAATACATCCAGCCATTCGAGGAAATTCCACTGATGACAGCCGATAAAATTGGCTCGATCGATGAGATAAGTAGAGCGAATCGGCTCGGCACCAAATCGCAAATGGGAAACCGTAATCGAACCCGACTTCTTGGAGTCGTAGACGAAGTAACCCTGAGCGTAGTTATCAGTTTCTTCGCCAATAATCTCGATCGAGTTTTTGTTGGCACCCACCGTCCCATCTGAACCCAACCCGTAGAACATGGCACGCACCACATTACTCGGCTCCGTCGAGAACGTCGGATCGAAGGGTAGGGAAGTCTGGGTGAGGTCGTCATTAATTCCCACTGTGAAGTGATTCTTCGGTTTCGACTGCAACAGATTGTCGAAGACACTCTTAATCATCGCGGGGGTAAATTCCTTGGATGACAAGCCATAACGCCCGCCCACAATTTTGGGCAGATCTCCTTCCCAGGCTTCATGTAATGCCGTCACCACATCCAGATAGAGTGGTTCCCCCGCCGATCCTGGTTCTTT
>JBBRVB010000101.1:0-10942 GCA_038247275.1 Chroococcales cyanobacterium | reverse complement strand
GTGTGTACGTCAGCGTATCTCTCTCATTACAAAAGAGCGTTAGCTTCTTACACTATCTCAACCCTCTGATACCTACTTTCGTAGAGATTAAGTCTTAGTTGACTACTCAGAGTATTCGACCTCTCTGAGAGTATTCAGAAGGATTACCTCGTTCCAAATAGCCTTTGGTTTGTGACCTGTAGGATGACACCTCTTCACCGAATTTTAGGGTAATGCTTGGTCTACCGATCAATATTCTTAGACCACCCTTAACTAATCCACTTCTGGATTTGAATTAATGCCCATTTTGGGACTCCCAGTGTAACAGCCTTTTCACTGGTTCTAGCTAACGGTGATTTAAACGGTGTCTTAGCAAAAGTTATCCATAATCACTTACTCACGGGTTACTCACTTAGGCTGTAAGCAACTTTCCGCTTTTACTCCCGCTTCAAGGATTGGTGACTAGTCGCTACCTTGGGGAATATGTTTTCACTCCTGCATCTGGAGGATGGGACTTGAGGTTTCTAGGATACTTCCACTCACCCATAAGGTTGTTTAGTTATCATCGGTTAAGGATTAAAGTGCGAACTCTACCCTTGCGGGTTACTTAACCAATGTCAGTCATTCCCCTATTACTAGGTTTCGACTGAACGAATCGCACTTGAAAGCGGCTCGCGCTCCTCGGGTTTCCCGAGGGTTTAGCGAGACAAGACAGGCGGAACGCCGCCTCTCAAACTCTCCTGCGTATAGTTCGACTTGTGTGCTAGCGTGAAGCGGCATTCGCTTCACTCAAGAATTTATACCAAATCCGCTTGTCAAAACTTATTAATCTTGCTCTCTCCCACATTTCCTCTGTCTTCCCCACTCTCATAACTTCGCTGTCAACTGTCAACTATCAACTGTCAACCATCTAAGGACAATCTAATTGTTCGCAGGCTCCGATGCTGACCCAGATACCTCGCTTTTGACCTTCTAGTTCGGTGTACCACTCTTTTTTCCAGATTGGTGCTTGATGTTTGAGGGTATCGATCGCGTATTGACATGCGGCAAAGGCTTCGCTGCGATGCGGACAACCGACGGCAACTAGGACACTAATTTCGCCGATCTTGAGCTTGCCGACGCGGTGATGAATGATTACATGGGTTACATCTGGCCACTTGCTGCGGATTTCCCAGCCGATCGATCCAAATACGCGGATCGCCATCGGCTCGTACGCTTGATATTCTAAGTATTCTACTGCTTGTCCGTCGGTGCGATCGCGGACTGTACCACTCATAATGACGACGGCACCATTGGCTGGATCGTCAGTGAGCTGATAGACTTCACCGAGTGATAACGGTGCAAACCCGATCGCAAATCGATCGCTGGGATGAGCTGAAGCTTGAGTCAATACAGGTATAGTTGTCATTGATTTGAAGTATCTTGTGTAAATTCAAGCAACATGATATATTCGATATTATGTGCTGATAACAGTTACATGAGGATAGGTGGCTGAGTGGTCGAAAGCGGCACACTGCTAATGTGTTATGGGGGTAACTCCATCGAGGGTTCGAATCCCTCCCTGTCCGTTTTGAAATTACTATCGATCGACAAAGGCGGGTAGAGCCGATTAAATAATGTGCTCTACCCGCTTTTGTCGATCGGATTTCGCACCCATAGATCGGTCTGTCAATCCAGCAGATGCCCACTCTTGCTGGCAATCTGCTTGACTGACTGCGATCGGGTCATTTATTTGAGAATCGGGAATGCTGCGCGTTCTAATGCAAATTTTTCGGCAGCACGTTCGGCTGCGAGTAAATCTAATTGTTGCCAGACTTGATTCAGTAGCGGATCTAATCCCGTGCGAGTTGCGGACGAAATGAGGAATACTTGCTGTTGGGCTACCTCACTCAGAGCTTGGGCGATTTCGGCAACGTCCTCGTCATCGACTGCATCAATCTTGCTCAGAGCGAGAATTTGGGGGCGGATGGCGAGTGTATCACTATAAGCAGTCAACTCTTGGCGAATTGTCTGGTAAGCACCGATCGGGTCGTCGCTAGTTGCCTCCACGAGGTGCAATAATACGCGGGTACGCTCGATGTGTCGGAGGAAATCATGCCCCAAACCCGCGCCTTCGGAAGCACCTTCGATCAATCCGGGAATATCAGCAAATAATGTACCGTCGCCAGACGGCTTTTTGACGACACCTAAATTGGGAACTAGGGTTGTGAATGGATAATCTGCGACTTTCGGACGAGCAGCAGAAAGTGCCGAAATTAAAGTGGATTTACCCGCATTTGGCAAGCCGATAATCCCGACTTCTGCCAATAATTTTAATTCCAGTCGAATCCGTTTTTGTTGGGGTGGTTGTCCGGGGAGCGCATATTCGGGCGCACGGTTGCTATTGCTCAGAAAGTGGGCATTACCCAATCCACCTTTACCGCCAGCAACGACTTTAAAAGCTTGCCCCGGTTCGACGAGATCGACTAGCAATTCATCTGTAGCGGTATCATAAATCATCGTGCCGCAGGGGACATCAATGTTGAGATCGTCACCCGATGCGCCAGTGCAGTTACTAGAACCACCTTTACCACCGTTTTCGGCTTTGAAGCGACGGTTGTAGCGGAAATCTAGTAATGTTTGCAGATTTTCGACGGCAGTAAATATCACCGAGCCACCTTTACCACCATTACCACCAGAAGGCCCGCCAGCCGGAACGTATTTTTCCCGCCGAAAGGTTACGATCCCATCGCCACCACTTCCTGATTCTACTTCTACTTCGGCGAGATCGATGAATTGCATGGTTAGGGCGATTGGGTGTAAGTGCGTCAGGTTTTATTTTAGCTTACTATCTGCTAGAGCAGATGAGGTAGATGTGGGGAGATCGATGTCTGACGGACGGGGGGACGGGCAGCTAGGCTACAATTTGGAAGCTTATTTTCTTGCTATTCCCTATTCCCTATTCCCTATCCACTAATAAATATGTTTTGATGCAAGCTGTAAGATTATTAAATCGATCGCGCGACAGGAGTAATCCCGCTAGAATAGAAGTAGTCACCTTATCGCCAAATATCGAACGTGCGCGCAAAGATTCTAGCCTGGTTAAATGAGAATGTTCCTCCTAAACGAATCCAGCATATACTGGGAGTAGAACAGATGGCGATCGAACTTGCCACACATTACCAGCTAAATTCGGAGCTTGCCGCACAAGCCGGCCTAATGCACGATTTGGCAAAATATTTCAAACCCCAACGTTTACTAGAACTCGCCCGAGCCGCAGGACTACCGATCGATGAAGTGGACATAGCCACACCACATTTATTACATGCTGATGTCAGCGCACTCGTTGCTCAGAGCGAGTTTGGCATTACAAATCCTGAAGTACTCCACGCGATCGCCGACCATACACTGGGACGACCAGGGATGAGCGCGATGAGTTGTATTATCTTCTTAGCAGATACCCTCGAAGCTGGACGCGGTGACACTCCACAATTGCAAGCTCTGCGCGAACTAAGTTATCGTGACTTACATCAAGCTGTCTGGCGCGCCTGTGACTACTCACTGGAGTATTTACTTTCTACCCATTGTCTGATCCATCCCCGCACAATTCTGACCCGTAATTGGGCGATGACGATGAGTTAGGGATTTAGGATTAGGCTTTGGGATTAGGCTTTAGGGATTAGGCTTTAGGCTTCAGGATTAATACCCAACACCCAATATCTAACGCCCAATATCTAACATCTAACACTTAATACCCAATACCTAACACCTAATATCTAACACCCAATACCCAATACCTAACACCTAATTGAATGACTGAAACTGCAACTTTGACAAATACCGATCGCACCACGGACTACACAATTGAGCAACTAGTATTCCTCGCCGCAGCAGCAGCCGACGATCGCAAGGCTGGTGATATGGTGCTGATTAATATCGCCGAAGTATCGACACTTGCTGATTATTTACTGATCGTTTCTGGGTTCTCCAAAGTGCAACTCCGCGCGATCTCTGGCTCAATTATCGATAAAATTGAAGCAGATTTTAATCGACTACCACTACGAACTGAAGGACAAGATCGGGGTGGATGGATTTTAATAGATTATGGTGATGCGATCGTCCATATTATGATGCCAGAGCAACGAGAATTTTACGATCTTGAAGCCTTCTGGGGACATGGTGAAATGGTGGCATTACCACAAGCGACTTAGAGTAAGGCGATCGATGAGTAATTCTAGTTCTTTTTGTCCGGTTCCAAAAGAGCAGCAACCAATCAATGAATACCAAGAGTTGCAAACTTCTTGGTTTTTTGGTTGGGTGAAATTAGGCCCAGCTAAATACGTTACTAAATTAATTTGGGTGGGGGTATGGAGCTTAATTGTGACTGCACCTTTGGCTGCGGCTAGTTTTCCATTTGCCAAATATCCACTTCAATTTGGAATTTGCGCGATCGCTGGGAGTCTGATATTTATCATGCTAGCTGCAATTAGATTGTATCTGGGTTGGATCTATGTCAAAAATCGACTATATGGCGAGTCAATTTTTTATGAAGAGTCTGGTTGGTACGATGGTCAAAATTGGCTCAAAACACCAGAAATTCTGACGCGCGATCGACTACTAGTCAATTACGAGATTCAACCCATTCTCAGTCGGATTAAAACTACCTTTCTAACTCTAATCGGAATATTTATATCTTTTATTAGTTACTGGCTACTATTTATCAACCAGTAACTAATTATCGATGCCATTGAATCTCGACTCGTTAATGGAACCTCTCCCATGGAAAATCGAGTGTAAATTATTAATTAATAGTTAATAGTTATCAATTATCTGCTTGGTGCAACACATGCGGAGGAAACCTCCGCGTGATTGCATCCGTAATTATCAATTATCAATTATTCTAAGAATGGCTAAACGTACTAAATCCCCAGCAATTACCGTTCACTTATTGCGAGAAGGTATCATTGAATCAGTTCACCATGTTCAAGCTGTCGTCTGTGATAGCCGTGGGCGGGTGTTATCGGTTGCTGGAGATGCCGAACATCCGACGTTCATTCGATCGGCTCTCAAGCCATTTCAGGCGATTGCTGTTACTAGTAACGGCATCTTAGAACGCTATCAGTTGAGCGATCGAGATTTGGCGATTATGTGCAGCTCTCATGCAGGGGAAATCATCCACACTCGTCAAGTCTTTAATATCCTCTGGCAGGCGGATATCGATACCAACGCGCTCAAATGTCCCACCCCAGCCGGGAAAACTAGCCCCCTCGAACACAATTGTTCTGGCAAACATGCGGGAATGTTAGCGGTTTGTCGCGCCCACAATTGGCCGATCCACAACTACTTAGAGCGCACTCACCCCGTGCAAAAACTTATTTTGAGCAAATTTGCCGAAATTCTCAAGATGCCCCCTGATGAGTTTATTGGCGTACATGATGACTGTGGTGCGCCGGTGTATCTGATGCCACTCTCGCAAATGGCGACGCTGTATGCATATCTCGCTTCTGGCGAAAGTCTGGATCTAGAAAGGATCGTGCGGGCGATGACTCACCACCCAGAATTAATTGCTGGAACGGGGAAATTTGACACTCTCCTGATGCAACTCACCCAAGGCGAAGTCGTCAGTAAAGCTGGAGCTGAAGGAATTCAGTGTATCGGTAGAGTTGGGGAAGGGATGGGTTTGACAATCAAAGTCAGCGATGGTGCCAAACGCGCTAAATATGCAGTCGCAATTTATCTATTGCAACAGATGGGCTGGATTACCCCAGCGGTATCAGAAATTCTCACCGAGCAATTTTTATCGATCGGTAGTTTTACCCGTTTAGAAGTGACTGGCGAATTGGCAATGGTTTAGGCAACTAACATGGTAACTCGATCGCGTCCTTGAGATTTGGCTTGATAGAGAGCGCGATCGGCTGCATGAATTAAGTCTTGAAACTCATTTTCGCGAGTGGGAATAATCGTCGATACGCCGACACTAATTGTCACATAAGGGCAGACAACCGAAGCTTCATGATCGATCTGAAGATTCTTAATTGCCGATCGAATATTTTCAGCTACAGACACCGCACCTAGCGCATCGGTATTGGGGAGAACGATGGCAAATTCTTCGCCACCATAACGCGCGACGAGATCGCCAGTCCGTCTGACTGTTTTCCGCATTGCCATTGCGACTTTCATCAAGCATTTATCGCCATTAGGGTGCAAGTAGCGATCGTTATAGTTTTTAAAAAAGTCTACATCACACATGATCAAAGACAGCGGTGCTTCGATCCGCTGCATTCGCTCCCATTCTTTTTGAATATAATCATCAAAACCACGCCGATTGGATAATTTAGTCAGACTATCTAAATTAGCCAACAGTTGGAGGTTGTGATTTGCCTGTTGGAGTTCGTTCAATTGATTTTTGATTAGCTGAGACTGGCGAATCAAATTTCGCACTCGCTGCTGGAGAATCGGTAAATTAATTGGTTTGGTAATATAATCAGTTGCCCCAGCCGCAAAAGCACGATCGACTGAATCATGGTCATCTAATGAAGTAATCATTAAAATCGGTGTTAGTCGTTCGCCTAAATTTTTTAGTTGTTCGCAAAACTCAAACCCGTCTAAAATCGGCATCACAGCATCGACCAAAATTAGATCTGGTCGATGTTCTTGATAAGCGGCAATCCCGTCATGACCATTTTTTGCGACAATTACTTCAAAACCGTCTTGTTCTAACGACTCACTTACCCTCGCCCGCACCACAAGATCGTCATCAACTAATAAAATTCGGTGCCGTTTGGGTTTAGTCGCGTTCATAGTAAGTTGCGTGAATAATCATCCATGTATTCTGATAGATGTGGTGTCTCGTTGGCGGAATCTTTCCTTTGGAGAATCGATCGGTGATGATTTTAACGGATGAACCTAATTCTATTTACCTTCAACATAGTGTACCCATGAAGTATCGAGATAGTAGCATGTATTTAATTATTTCTTTAGAGAAATTGTTGCAATACATTGTGCTAGAGAAAATATCAACAACGATCCTACCCCAATTTTTCCAAGCGCACCCACTTACCCGATGACTATTTTGGATGTCAAATTAATGGTACAATTGTCCTGTGCAACCTGAGAACTGAGAGCTTGATGGAATTTAGCACGACCTTACTCGGACAAACCCCAGCCATCGAACTGTTGACTCGATCGATCGTCAAACAGCGATTAGCACCCGCATATCTATTTCATGGTGCGGATGGGATCGGCAAAAGTCTCGCGGCGCGCGGCTTTATCGAATTAATTTTTACTGATGGTGTCTCACCAAGTGAGTCTGCACTTATCCGCCAAAAGCTGCGCCAGGGAAATCACCCAGATGTCTTGTGGGTAGCACCCACCTATAGCCATCAAGGGAAACTTTATACCATCGCCGAAGCCACCGCTGCAGGAATCAAACGCAAAGCACCACCACAACTCCGAATCGAGCAAATTCGGGACATCAGTCGCTTTTTATCGCGTCCGCCATTATTGGGGAATAGATCGGTAGTAGTCATCGAGCAAGCGGAAACCATGCCAGAAGGAGCCGCCAACGCTTTACTAAAGACTTTAGAAGAGCCAGGAAAGGCGACGATTATCGCGATCGCATCTAGCGTAGAAGCCCTGTTACCAACGATTGTCTCCCGCTGTCAGCAGATCCCCTTTCACCGACTAGATCGAGTCTTGATGGAAGCAGTCTTAACCCAACTGGGTAAAACCGAAATCCTCGATCGATCGGAAATTCTTGGGCTGGCTCAAGGTAGTCCTGGTGCCGCAATTGGCATCTGGGAGCAGTTCCAAGCCCTCTCTGTGGACTTACTAGAGCGATCGACCAAATTACCAATTACCCGCCGTCAAGGGCTAGAATTAGCGCAGCAGATCGATCGAGATCTCGACTCAGCCGAGCAGTTATGGCTGGTTGATTATTTGCAATATATGTACTGGCAAAAGTATCGCCAACCCCAAGTCATCGAACTGCTCGAACAAACTCGCGCTCAGTTACTCGCTTATGTTCAACCTCGGTTGGTTTGGGAATGTACGTTCCTCAAAATTGGCTAAAATCTAATCGATCGATCCTCTAATTCTGCAAGAATTCGGGGATTCTACCCGATCGAACTCGCGTTACTTAATCGCCATCCCTTGATAAAAGTATCCACCAATTTTCGGCGTATTCGGGGCATAAAATTGTCGAATATCTACGCGATCGAATACTTGAGAGATTGAGTGCTGGATATCGCGATCGAGATGGCATCCCTCGCCGATAATTTTTTGAATCGGCGTGAGTCGATGTTGCCAAGTTTGAATGTTTGGCTCGTTACTCAAACCATGCTCGATAAATAAAAATTTACCACCTGGTTTTAAAACTCGATACACTTCAGAGATCGCGCGATCTACTTGTTTGATGCTGCATAGTGTCCAGGTACTTACCACTGTATCGAAAGTGTTATCCGCCATTGGTAAGTTTTCCCCGTTTAGAGTTTGTAACTCAACCGGAATCTGACTGCTCGCAATCCGTTCCCGTGCCAGCTTATTCATTCCCATATTGACATCGACAGTAGTAATTTTTTGGACTGCATTGCGAGGATAATAAGCAAGATTTAACCCCGTCCCAAATCCAATTTCTAATACCTCGCCTGTCGCATCTGCTAGCACCGCTTGACGATAATCATTGAAGCTTTGACCCGACATCACTCGATCGATTAGATTTGGGAAAATTAGCTGTGAATAAATGTTCATAAATATTCGCGAAGTTTGACAATCGAGGACTAATTCGGCTGTTTCTGGGGCGGCAAATTGTCAACCCGCGATCGTTTTTGCGAGGAGTAATTCCGGTAGTAATACTATAAACTTGTTGACTGGCGATCGCGGGTTGACCATTTGCGAGGGTTTGAGCATCGGTGGCGGTAAACTCACATCTTGCACCAGTACTTATTAACTAACAAGCAGTACTGATTAAACGATCGATTGATGGCTGAAACTAAAGGTTAGTAAGGGTAACTATCCCCTATCTTGAAAAGGTGCTCTACTTGGGGAAACCCCTGTTCCCGCACTTTTCGCTATCCCCTATCCCCTATCCCCTCAAATACTAGTAACTTTGTTTTGAGGCAAGATGTGAGTAAAGACGATTTTTTGACTACGAGTATCGACTTTGAAATCAGTAACGATTAAATTCGCCGGAGTGATAATTAGTGGTGTTTACATTTTGAAATTGTAGACGATCGTTCGATCGCGATCTACTGGTGAGCTACTAATGTACCCAAACAGGCGATCGGGTGTCTGAAACTGTCCGCGAAATGGCACGATTTCTTTACCGCTATGCTTGCCAATTGCCTCTGTAGCTCCTTGTAAATTGACTTGATAAGTCTTTTCGTAGAGAGCTGGATTTGTCAGCGTATAAGCCATTTTAGACCCCGCTCAGCTAATTTTTCCTGGGAGTGGGGGAGCGATTTGGAGTTGTTTGGCAACTGAGGCGCGATCGATCTGGCGGTTGAAGGTGAGTGTAAATGCCGTATCTTCTGCCCCAATCTGCCGATTTTGCAAATTGAATTCACGAACTTGCGGCAGCGTCCGATCGCGGCTCCACAATAAAATGAGAGTGACAATCGCCAATCCCACCATCCAAATCATGGCAAGGCGATCGATCGGTTGTAATGGTTTAGAGTTCACAGTGTTGGGGGACGAGGTAAGGGGTAAGGGGTAATGGGTAATGGGTAATGGGCTTTAGGAGAACGATCGTAATAAGCGGAGCGGCAAACTATATGTACTTGTGGGTGGCGATTTTCCTAGCGGAGGCAGAACCCGGATCTGGGGGTACCGACCCCCAGCCCCCCCGTTGAAAGCGATGCGCGCTCCGGGTTCCCCGAGGGTTTAGCGCATCAAGACAGGCGGAACGCCGCCTCTCAAACTCTCCTGCGTAAGGGTCGGTCTGTTTGCTAGCGTGGTGCGGCACCCACTCCATCCTAGATCTTAGTTAGATCGGTTACCAGTTACCCGTTACCCATTACCTATTACTCATTACCTATTACTCATTACCCACTACCCGTTACCCATTACCCCTTACCCCCTACTCCTGATAAGGATTCTTCGGTGCGGGAATTGGCTTGAGTTCGCTGGCTTCGATGACTAGTTGACGATTACCGACAAAGGTTTCGACGATCGCTTGACCTTTGACTTGGAGCCAGCTATCTTGATGGTAAGTTTACCGGAAGCCGTCAAACTTAACTGGAATCGAGACTGGATAAGCATCTACGGCACAGCAGGTAATCACAAATCTCGACAGCATCAGGTAGTTAGCCGGGAGTTGTTTTGGGTAAAAGACAAACCCATTAATGTTGGCTTTTTGACCCAGATAGGCATCGGGTTCTGGATAATTATTGAGCGTTCTCACCCAATCTACCAAGGTTCTATCCGATCGGACATTGGTGTGAAAGGCTTGGGTATGGCTGCGGGTAACGGTGACATCTGTCGAAACTCCGCGCTGAATCGCGGCTTGACTGGTAAATAGCTTGGGGGTAATAATCAATCCAGCGATCGCAGTACCTAACAATAACATGGTGGCAATACCACGAGGGAGTAGACTCGCGTGCAGTTCTTGCGGCGCGGTAAAATTGCCGCGATAGAGTCGCCAACTTTGAAACAAACCAATTAAGATCGAGCAGCCACCCGTAACAGTTACCAGTAGGTAATAGCTCGGGTGGATCGGGATGTAGAGAGTACCATCGATCGCATATTTAAGTAATAAAATTCCCCAGGTTATGACTGCCGTAATATCTAACCACAACTTACGCAGACTAGAGCGATCGGTTGGGTTACTCACATCTTGCACCAGTACTTATTAACTAACAAGCAGTACTGATTAAACGATCGATTGATGGCTGAAACTAAAGGTTAGTAAAGGTAACTATCCCCTATCTTGAAAAGGTGCTCTACTTGGGGAAACCCCTGTTCCCGCACTTTTCGCTATCCCCTATCC